>CAXMLP010000213.1:0-3379 GCA_964194225.1 uncultured bacterium
TTCTGACCTCACAAGGAGGTATATCAGCTCGCCTCCCGGGCGACGGTGTGCACGTCTCGGATCGCCTCGAGGCGCTCCAGCAGACGGCTCAGCTGGGTCAGGCTCTGGATCTCGACGATCGTGGAGATCACCGCGGTGCGGTCGTCGAAGACCTGCACGTCGGCGCCACTGAGGTTGATCTTCGACTCGGCGATCACCGCGGCGATGTCGCGGAGCAGCCCGGTGCGGTCCCAGGCCTCGATCTTGATCGCCACGGGGTAGAGATGCGTCGCCTGGGCATCCCAATCCACCGGCACGATGCGGAACTTTTCAACCGCGTTCACAGCGTTGACGCAGTCGGCGCGATGCACGGTCACCCCCTTGCCCCGAGTCGTGTACCCGGTGATCGCGTCACCAGGGACCGGTTGGCAGCAGGATGCGACAGTGGTGAAGACCCCTCGCTCACCCCGGACCAACACCCGGGCGGTCGGCTCGACCTGTGGGATGAGGGGGATGGACTTGAGCTCGTCCCCCTCGTCGCCCGGGACGAGGGCCATCTTCATGATCACCGTGTGCGGCGAAACTTCGCCGTAGCCGACCGCCGCCAGGAAGTCGTCGGCGGTGCCGTACTTGTACTGGTGCGCGAGTTCCTCGAGCTTGCCCTCGGGCACCTGCGACAGGCCGAGCCGGTGCATCCGGCGCAGCTCCTTGTCGAGCATGTCGCGTCCCTTGGCCACATTCTCCTCGCGGCGCTGCGACTTGAACCACTTGCGGATCCGGTCGCGGGCCGACGCGCTCTTGACGAAGTTGAGCCAGTCGCGCGACGGGCCGTGCGGCGAACGGGTGGTGAGCACCTCGACGATCTCGCCGTTATTGAGCTGCGTGTCGAGCGTCACCATCCGGCCGTTGACCTTGGCCCCGATGCAGCGGTGGCCGACCTCGGTGTGGATTCGATAGGCGAAATCGATCGGCGTGGAGCCGGCCGGCAGGTTGAGGACGTCGCCCTTCGGCGTGAAGACGAAGACCTCGTCCTCGAAGATGTCGACCTTCACCGCGTCGACGAACTGCTCGGCGTCGAGGACCTCCTTCTGCCACTCCATCAGCAGGCGCAGCCAGCCGAACCGCTCGTCGATCCGGCTGGAGCCACGAGCCGCCGACCCCTTGACCCCCGCCGCCGAGGGACCCTCCTTGTAGGCCCAGTGCGCCGCCACGCCGTATTCCGCGAAGCGGTGCATCTCCTGGGTTCGGATCTGGATCTCGATCGGGTCGCCGGAGTGGGAGATGACCGTCGTGTGGAGGGACTGATAGCCGTTTGACTTCGGCATCGCGATGTAGTCCTTGAAGCGGCCCGGGACCGGTTTCCAAAGGGAATGGACCACGCCCAGGACGCCATAGCAGTCCTTGACCGATTCCACCTGCACGCGGATGGCGAGCAGGTCATAGATCTCGGCGAAGTCCTTCTCGTCGCGGGTCATCTTCTGCCAGATCGAATAGGCATGCTTGGGGCGACCCGAGATGTCGGCTTCGATGCCGATCTTCTCCATCTCACCGGCCAGGATGTCACGCAGGTCCGTGACGACCGTCTCGCGGTCGCGACGCTGTCGGTTGATCCGCTTGACGACGTCCTTGTAGTCGTCGGGCTGGAGATGCCGGAAGGCGAGGTCCTCGAGCTCCCACTTGAGCTGCCAGATGCCCAGGCGATGCGCCAGCGGGGCGTAGATGTCGAGCGTCTCGCGGGAGATGCGCAGGCGCTTGGCCTCCGGCAGTACCTCCAGCGTGCGCATGTTGTGTAGCCGGTCGGCGAGCTTGATCAGGACGACGCGGATGTCCTCCGCCATCGCCAGCAGCATCTTGCGGATGTTCTCGGCCTGGTGCTGCTGCTCCGAGCGGATCGAAATCCGGCCCAGCTTGGTGACGCCCTCCACCAGCTTGGCGACCTCGGATCCGAACTCGGCGGTCAGGGCGGGGGTGGTGAGCTCGGTGTCCTCCACCGTGTCATGGAGAAGCGCCGCCACGATGGTGGCGGCGTCGAGATGCAGGCTGGCGAGGATGCTGGCGACCTCCAGCGGGTGGTTGACGTAGTCCTCCCCCGAGAGCCGGCGCTGCCCGACGTGGGCAGCCGCAGCGCGCTCGTAGGCCTTGGCAACCAGCGCCCGGTCATCGGGGGCGAGGTGGTCGGCGATTCGGAGCAGGTCGGCAACTGTCACCTGATTCACCTGAGGCTAGAAGCTTACCCACCGTCACCGGCAACACCTCTCTGCACAGAAGTGGTGCAGCTAAATCTTCGAAATGGGCTCAGATCATCTTTAGACTCCGCGCGCACATGCGAATTCGAGGGTTGAGTCTGCAGCTGGGTCTCTTCGCGGGAGCCGGCCTGGCAATCCTGGCGGGAGCCAGCTTCAACATCCAGGGTTACACCGGGCAAACGGCGCTCCTCGCCATGCTGGCCGGGACCATGGCCTGGTCAGCCGGGATCATGTATCGCCGCTGGCACATCTCGTTGAGCCTCGGCCTGTCGGCGCTTGCGCTGACCGCGGTCGAGGTTCATTTCGCGCCTGCCGTCTTCTTCGGGATCAACACCGCCGGCCTCCTCCTTCTCGGCCTGGGCGGGGTCCTCAGCGCCGTCGCCTATGCCTTCGTCACCGCCCAGCTCCGCAATCGGGTGACCGAGATGGAGAGACTGAACCGGGCACTTCAGGAACAGCACCGGATGTTCCTCGCCGCGACCGAGGATCCCTCGCTCAGCTACAGCGACATGACCGCGCTCTCGGCGAACACCGCCCGCCAGGTGGAGGCCGAGTTCTGCGTCTACTACTTCGCCAGCCCGGACGGCCGGGAGTATTTGCCGCAGCTGCCGGGAGCAGGTTTCTCGCATGGCCGGCCCCAGGCTCTCTCTCCCCGCCGGGATGGCGCCGACCCGCTGCTCGAAATCCTTTCGCAGAACCACGAGTTCTACGCCGAGAGCAGCTCGCAGACGGCCGAGGTCAGCCGCCTCTTCTCGCCCGGGGTGAAAATCGCCAACCTGCTGATCGAACCCATGATGATGGGCAGCCGGCTGGGTGGCTTCATGGTTCTCGGAAACCTGGCCGGCGGCTTCGACCAGGACGACCGCCGCCTAGCCCAGACCCTCGCGATCCGCGCGGCGATCCATTTCGCCAGCGAGAACATCGTCGCGCAGACGCAGGAGGAGCTGGCCCGCTACGCGCTGCTGAACGAGATCGCCCGTGAGGCCTCCGGGCTGCCTTTCGACGAGGTTATGAAGCTGGTCGTGCGCCGAGCCCACGAGCTGGTCCCCTATGACTCGGCTCGCGTGATCACCTTCGAGCCGAACGAAACCTACGTGATCATGGGCGTTTCGCCGGTCCCCGCTGACCTGGCCGGCACTGCCCTGGCCGAGGTC
>CAXMLP010000214.1:0-3825 GCA_964194225.1 uncultured bacterium
CGCTCCTGGATCACGACGAGCCCTTCGCGCTCTGGCGCCCCCGCCATGTGCTGATGGTTGAAAGGCAGATCGGCGCCAAGACGGGCACCGGCGGCTCCACCGGCGCCCAATACCTGCGCGCGACTCTCAATAAGCGGTTCTTCCCCGAGCTCTGGGAGGTGCGCACTCGGCTCTGAGTGCGGCTGACGTTAGGTGCGCAAGCTCACCGTCCACAACCCCAGGGTGACCTGCGGCTCGTGCCGCAAGTTCGACGGCAGCACATGGTGCAAGCACTGGAATTTCTTTACCACCGCCGACTCGCCGCCCTGCCGGTTTTACAGCGCCAGGCCGCGCGGCGAGATCGGTGATTCGGCCGACGTCTTTCCCGAGGACCTGCATGGTGGCGAGGCGCCGCCGCCCCGGCTAGACTAACCGGCCAGCAGCGGATTTATCTTTGCCGCTGGGACATGTCCTTTAAGCCGGTCCTGCGAGGCCGAGAAGGAGGTTTTCTACGCTGATGGCGATCGGACAACGCCTCTTCCACGTCATCGAGAGCCAGCAGTTCTCGCGTGAGCTCCTCGACGAGATCATGACCCGCGCCTCCGAGATGGAGCGCGAGCCCCACCGGGCCAGCGGCCGGCTCCAGGGCCGTGTGATGGCAGCTCTCTTCTACGAGCCGTCGACGCGGACGCGACTCAGCTTCGAGGCGGCGATGCTGCGCCTCGGCGGACGGGCGATGGGCACTGACAATGCCCGGGAATTCTCGAGCGCCGCCAAGGGCGAGACGCTCGAGGACACGATCCGGATCGTCAATGGCTACGCGGATGTCATCGTTCTCCGCCACGACGAGGAGGGGGCGGCGCGCCGCGCCGCTGCGGTGAGCGAGGTGCCGGTCATCAACGCCGGCGACGGGCGGGGGCAACACCCGACCCAGGCTCTGCTCGACATCTATACGATCCGGGCCGAGCTGGGCCGCGTCGACGGGGTGGAGATCGCGATGGTCGGCGACCTCGCCAACGGTCGCACGGTCCGCTCGCTGACCTACCTCCTGAGCAAGTACCGCGACGTGCGGATCTGGTTCGTCGCACCTCCCCAGGTGGCGATGCGGCAGGACATCAAGGATCACCTCGACGAGAACCGGATCGAATGGGCCGAGACCGAGGACTTTGAATCCATCCTCGGCAAGGTCGACGTCGTCTACCAGACCCGGATCCAGAAGGAGCGGTTCACCGACCCGGCCGAGTACCAGGCGGTGAGAGGCGTCTACCGGATCACCGCCGACACGATGGCCCGGCTGGGGCCGCAGGCGGTGGTCATGCATCCTCTGCCGCGGGTGGATGAAATCGCGCCGGAGGTTGACGACGATCCTCGCGCCGCCTACTTCAGGCAGGCCCGCAACGGGCTGTACATCCGCATGGCACTCCTCGACATGGTTCTCAGCTAATGGCCGTCAGCGGCACTCTCAAGGCGACGGTGATGGATGCCGACGCGATCCGCCGCTGCCTGACCCGGATCGCCCACGAGATCGTCGAGCGCAACCAGGGCCTCGGTGAGGTGACGCTGGTCGGCGTGATGAACCGCGGCGTGCCGCTGGCCCGCCGGCTCGCGCTGCGCCTGCGCGAGCTCGAGGAAGCGGTGGTTCCCGTCGGCGAGCTGGATCCGGGCAACCATCGTGACGACCTTCACCTTCGCGCGGCCGCGGTCCGGCCGCCTTCCTCGCTGCCCCCGATCGACGGCCGAGTGGTGGTGCTGGTCGACGATGTGATCTGGCACGGCCGGACGGTCAGGGCGGCGATGGACGCCCTCATCGAGTTCGGCCGGCCCCGCGCAATCCAGCTGGCGGTGCTCATCGATCGCGGCCACCGCGAGCTGCCCATCCGGCCCGATTACGTCGGCAAGAACGTTCCCACCGCCGCCAGCGAGCGAGTCCAGGTCCTTCTCAGCGAACTGGACGGCGCCGACCGGGCACTGATCCTGCAGTGAAGCGACACGCCGCACTGGTCCTCGAGGACGGCCGTTCGTTCGTCGGTCAAGCGTTCGGCGCGGACGCCCTCGGCGAGGGCGAGGTGATCTTCAACACCGCGATGACCGGCTATCAGGAGATCCTCACCGACCCTTCCTACGCCGGGCAGATGATCTGCATGACCTATCCGCTGCAGGGGAATTACGGGGTGAACGAGTCGGACGGCGAGTCGGAACGACCCCGGGTCAGGGCGTTCATCGTCCGCTGGCACTGCGAGAGCCCCTCCAACTTCCGGTCTCTCGACTCTCTCGATGGGTATCTCCGCCGCCACCGCATCCCGGGCATCCACGACATCGACACTCGCGCGCTGACGCGGCACCTGCGCTCACGGGGGGCTCTGCGAGCTGTCCTCAGCCATGAGAGTTCGGTGCCTTCGGCGGGGCGCCTGGCCGAGCTCGCCCAGGCCGCCGCGCGGGTCACGCCGCTCGCCGAGCAGGACCTCGTCGCGGAGGTTTCACGGCGTCGCCGCGTGGAGTGGTTCGATCCCCTCCCGCCCGAACTGCACCGACCTGACCTGGCGGACGGAACGGGTCTGACGGTGGCAGTGGTCGACTACGGGGTCAAGTCGAATATCCTCCGCTCGCTGCGCGCGCGCGGCTTCCGGGTGGTCATACTGCCCCACACCGCGAACTGGGACGAGGTGGCGGCGACCGGCGCGCAGGGCCTGCTGCTGGCCAACGGCCCCGGCGATCCCGCCGTCCTCGAGGGTCCTCTTGAGCTCTGCCGCCAGGCGATCGGCCGGTTGCCGCTGTTCGGCATCTGCCTGGGTCACCAGATTCTCGGCCGAGCGATCGGCGGAACGACCTCGCGACTGCCCTTCGGCCATCATGGCGCCAACCACCCGGTCAAGGATCTGGAGACCGGGCTCACCCACATCACCAGCCAGAACCACGAGTTCCAGGTGGACGCCGACTCGATCCCCGAAGGGGACTTCTTCATCTCCCAGCGGAATCTCAACGACGGCTCGGTTGAGGGCATCGCCCATCGCCGGTTGCCGGTGTTCAGCGTCCAATACCACCCCGAGGGTTGTCCCGGCCCGCAGGACAACCAGCACCTCTTCGACCGGTTCACCGATATGGTCCGGACCTCGCTGCCGCTCGCCCGCCTTGTGGCGGGGGCGAAGCCGCCCGAGCGGCCCCGCAAGGTGCTGATCATCGGTTCGGGACCGATCGTGATCGGCCAGGCGGCCGAGTTCGACTACGCCGGCAGCCAGGCCTGCAAGTCGCTTCGCGAAGAGGGAGTCGAGACGGTGCTGGTCAATTCCAACCCGGCCACGATCATGACCGACGACGAGGTCGCCGATCGCGTCTACATCGAGCCCCTGACCCTGGAGGCGCTGACGGCGATCATCGACCGCGAACGCCCCGATTCGGTGCTTCCCACACTTGGCGGCCAGACCGGCCTCAACCTCGCTGTCGAGCTGGCGGAAGCCGGGGTGCTGGAACGCTATGGCGTCCGGCTGCTGGGTACCCCGCTCGCCTCGATCCGGATGGCGGAGGATCGGGAAGCCTTCAAGCTGATGCTCGAAAAGCTCGGCGAGCCAGTGCCCGACTCGGCTGTCTGCACCAGCGTCGAGGATGCCCTTGCGCTCAGCGGCAGGATCGGCTTTCCCCTCATCATCCGCCCCGCTTACACCCTCGGCGGCACCGGCGGGGGCGTCGCCAATGACGCGGCCGAGCTGCGTCATTTCACCGCCAGCGGGATCGCTGCCTCCCCGATCAATCAGGTTCTGGTCGAGCGATCTCTGATCGGCTGGAAGGAGCTCGAATACGAGGTGATGCGGGACGCCGCCGACACCTGCATCACCGTCTGCAACATGGAGA
>CAXMLP010000215.1:0-5491 GCA_964194225.1 uncultured bacterium
TCATTTGACCGTTACAGTCCACTAGCCCTTCCCGACCTCGACCAGCCGGATCATGGCGTCGGGATAGATCGTGAAGTGCTTGATCTTCGCGCTCGAGATCTGCGTGCTCACGCCGAAGTGGGTGAAGATGTAGGGCGCGTCGGTCGCGATCAGCTTCTGCGCCTGCTGGTAGTCGCTCTTCCGCCTGGCCTGGTCATTGCTCGTCCGAGCGTCCTCGAGAAGCCTGTCCACGTCGGGATTCGAATAGCCGGTGTCGTTGTTGTCGCCACCGGTGTGAAACCAGGAATACATGTTGCCGTCGGGGTCGATGCGCCCGCTCCAGGTGACCTGGGCGGCCTGGAACTTGTGCGCCTGGGCCTCCTGGACGATGACTGCGAACTCCTGAGTCTGGACGGTCATGGTTATCCCCGCCTTCTGGAGCTGACCCTGCATGAGCTGGGCCAGCTGCTGGCTGACGGGGTCGGCCGTGGTCTTGAGCGTGAAGCTGAATCCGGTGGCCAACTCCTTGGCCTTCTGAGGGTCCGCCTGGTCAAAAACTTTCTCGTTGGGGTCGAAAGCGAAGGAGGGCGGCGGGATGGGACCGTAGCCCAGCACCCCGACGTTGAAGAAGATGTTCTTCAGGATCGAGCGCTTGTCGATGGCGAGTGCCACCGCCCGCCGCTTGGCGGGATCGTTGAAGGGCGGAGCGGTCGTATTGAGCTCGAAGCCGTTGAAACCCAGCGTGGGCATCTGCTTGTAGATGAACCCGCTGTCCGCCTTCAGCGAGGCGGCGTCCTTGTCGGCGATCCGCCGAGCGATGTCAACATCACCCGTCTTGAGCGCGCTCAGGATCGCGTTGACGTCTGGTATCGCCCGGTAGGTGACGCCATCCAGGTAGGGGAGCCCGCTCCGCCAGTAGCCGTCGAACCTCTTGAGCGTCAGGTGGTCGTTGCGCTTCCACTCGACGAAGGCAAAGGGTCCGGTCCCGGCATTGACCGGATTGACATTGAAGTCCTTGCCCCCCTTCTCGACGGCGGCCGGCGACACCATCATCCCGGCTCGGTCGACGAGGGTGGCGATCAGCGTTGCGTCCGGCTTGGTGAGGTGGAAGACCGCCGTCAGCTTGTCCTTCGCCTCCACCGACTTGACGCTCGACAGCTCACTCTTGCGCTTCGAGGTCGGCATCGTCTTGCTGCGCTCGATGTTGTATTTGACGATGGACGAGTCGAACGGGGTGCCGTCCTGGAACTTGACGTTGGGTCGGAGGGTGAACACGAAGTTGAGAGGGTCGCTCGTGTCCCACTTGGTGACAAGCCCGGCCTGGATCTTGAGGTTGGGGTCGATCGTAAAGAGCGAGTCGTAGACGTTGTAGAAGACCTCCCGCTCCACGAGCAGCGAGGATTCTGCAGGGTCGACCACTCGCAACTCACTCTCGAGTGCCACGGTGACCTTGCCGCCCTTCTTTGGGGTACCGCCGCTGTCGCCGCTGCCAGGCGACGCCGTTCCACCGCAGCCGGTGACCAGGAACATGGCAGCGAGGGCCAGTGCGAAACGTCTCATTCAATCCTCCTTCCGTGCGTTGACTAGCCAGTCATATTACGGTCGGCACCGCCGGGGCCTCGCCGAGAAGATGCGAGCCGGCCCTGGTGCGGTTCAGATGGATGCCCCCCGCCAGGCAGGCATCGCGCCAAACCAGGCTTGTGCGGCATCGACGTCCGCCTGGGTCAGCTCGTGGCCCGCCCGCTGATTCGTCAACTGGATTTCGGCTCCCCCATCACCCAGCAGCTCCGCCAACCGTTCCGGGTCGCCCGGCCGCGAGTAGGGATCCGACGCGCCATTCAGGATCAGCACATGCCGGCCGGCCACCTCTGGCCGCTTCACCGGCTCCAGCGGCAGGTTGCAACGCAGAAGGATCGCTCCGATCAGCACCTCCGGTCTCAAAAGCAGCATCGCGGCGGCGAAATTGGCTCCATTCGAGTAGCCGAGAGCGACCAGGTCCCCGCCGCCCAACCGATCGTCAGCCAAGAGCCAGTCCGCCATCTCGTCAACGCGAAGCCGGATGTCCTCGACGTCGTATTCGAGCATCGAAAGGCGTCGGAAGTAACGCGGGGCTCCGTTCTCGCTCACTCTTCCCCTCAGACCGAGGGTGGCATGGCCCGGCGCGATCGCCGCTGCGATCGGCTGCAGCTGGTGCTCATCACCACCCGTCCCGTGGAGGAGCAGGAGGCAGGGTTCGACACCGGCGGTGGCCACATGGATGAAATCGGGTTGCGCCATGCTTTCGAGTTATAGATGGATTCAAGAAATTGGCCACTGCGCGGACTCGGGTTGCGGGTACTCGACCTGCCTCGCGAGGTTGCCTACTACCAGCGCCTGGGACTCACCCTGATCGAGTCAGGTGTCGACTCGGCCACGCTCGGGTTTGCTGCCCAGCCGGTGCTCCACCTGAGGCTTTTGCGCGATGGCAGGCCGCGGCCAAGGGCGGCGGCTGGCCTTTTTCATTTCGCGCTTCTCCTGCCGGACGAGAGGCACCTGGGCCAGTTCCTCCTGCGCTGCGCGGATCTTGCCGTGCCTCTTGATGGGGCGAGCGACCACCTTGTCAGTCAGGCGCTGTACCTGTCTGATCCCGAGGGCAACGGCATCGAGGTTTATGCCGACCGGCCGGCGGAGACCTGGAATTGGAGCGGCCAGTTGGTGCGGATGGCCACCGAGCCGCTCGACCTCGAGCGGCTGATGGCTGGAGCCGGCGGCAGCCTGGCCGGGTTCCCTGAATCGAGCCGGCTTGGCCACATGCACATCACCAGCGGCCAGGTGGACCGCTCATTCGAGTTCTACCGCGAGCTGGGGATGGATCTGACAGCCAGCTTGGGCCCCTTCCGCTTCGCCGCCTGGGAGCACTACCACCACCACCTCGGGATCAACCTGCTCAGGGGAGCCGGTGCCAGCCGGGTCGCCGACGAGAGCGCGGGAATCGACTTCTTCGAGGTTGCCCGGCCGGGGCTCAAGCCCGGCACGCTGCTGGACCCCGACGGGATCGAGATCCGCGTCAGGAAGGCGCCAGCCGGCTGATCGCCCTCAGACCTCGTCGCCTTGCGCAGGCCGTCGAACGCGCGAGAAGATGAGGACGCCGACGAGCCAGCCGAGGTAGGCGCCCATCCCGCCGAAAACCAGGAGGATGACCACGAGAGCGAACCCGGAGTCTCCATAGAGCCGCTGGTACAGGAGCAGCCCGGCCCCCAGCAGGGTGGCAAACGCCGCCAGGCCAACCACCGCACCGAGCAGAAGCGCTACCAGCGAGCCGTCGGTTGCCTTGGCCATCGCTCAGACCTCGATCACGGTGAGATCCTCCGCCGCGTCCGCCAGGTCGCCCTCGAAAATGTGGTTGAAGACAAACCTCGTGTTGGAATGCCGAGCTCGCAGCTCCGCCGCCTGCGCCCAGCTGATGTGTGAATAAGGATCGCCGGGCGCTGTCGCTTCGACGATGGCCACGTCGGCACCCTTCAGAAGCTCATCGAGGGGTGGCGAGGCGACCGTGTCACCGGAATAGGCGAGCACGCGCTCGCCGATCAGAAGGCGATAGCCCGTGCAGCCGCTCGCGCCATGCTCCAGCTGCACCGTCTCGTACTTCACCCCGCCCGCGATGCCCTCGTTGGCGGCCTCCTGGTAAGTGATCGGGAGCCGGCCCCGGATCGCCTCCCAATCGCTCCCCCAGGCGATGCTGAAGAGCTCCTCGAGCCGTTGCTCGACGGCGTGTGGGCCAACCACCGTGAGCGGCGCCTGGGCGACGAAGGCGCGGTGCAGGACAAAGGTCGGCAGGCCCAGGATGTGATCGCCATGGAAGTGGGAGAGGAAGACAACGGAGATCGCCCCGGGGTCGATGCCGAGGCGGTGCATGTGCGGCAGCAGTGGCGCTCCGGCGTCAAGCAGGATGCGATCGTCGACCACGATCGCCCCGTTGTAACGCTCCAGCGAAAAGGCCGCGCCCGTGCCGAGGAACGCCAGCTTCAGGCGCCTGCGCCGCCTCCCGCGGACAATCGTGAACGGTTCACGTCAGGCAATCGTCACTCCCTTGTTCAGGTAGACGTCCTGGATGGCGTGGAGGAGCCCGACACCCTCGTCCATCGGACGCTGGAAAGCCTTGCGCCCCGAGATCAGGCCGGTGCCGCCGGCCCGCTTGTTGATCACCGCTGTCCGGACGGCATCCTTGAGATCGCTCTCACCAGATGACGCCCCGCCTGAGTTGATCAGGCCGGCGCGGCCGTTGTAGCAGTTCAGAACCTGGTACCTCGTCAGGTCGATGGGATGGTTGGAGGTGAGCTTCTCGTAGACGAGTGGCGAGGTCTTGCCGAAGCCCTTGACGGCGTTGAAGCCGCCATTGTTCTCGGGCAGCTTCTGCTTGATGATGTCGGCTTCGATCGTGACGCCGAGGTGATTTGCCTGGCCGGTGAGGTCGGCGGAGACCTCGTAGTTCGTGCCATCGACCGTGAAGCCCGAGTTGCGCAGGTAGCACCACAGGACGGTGGCCAGCCCCAGCTCGTGGGCCTCGTGAAAGGCGCGGGAGACCTCGACGATCTGCCGGCTGGATTGGGGTGACCCGAAGTAGATCGTGGCGCCCACGGCCACCGCGCCCATCTCCCAGGCCTCGTGCACCGTCCCGAACATGATCTGGTCCGCCTCGTTGGGGTAGGTGAGGAGCTGGTTGTGGTTCAACTTGACGATGAAGGGGATGCGGTGTGCGTACTGGCGGGCGACCGAGCCGAGGACCCCGAATGTCGAGGCCACCGCATTGCAGCCACCCTCGATCGCCAGCTTGACGATGTTGGCACCGTCGAAATAGATGGGATTCTTGGCGAAGGATGCGCCGCCCGAGTGTTCGATCCCCTGGTCGACTGGCAGGATGGAGACATAACCCGAGCCGCCGAGCCGGCCGTGGCCGTAAAGCGTCGCGAGCGATCGGAGCACTCTCGGCGAGCGGTCGCTCTGGCTCCAGACACGAGTTACGAAGTCAGGCCCCGGCAGGTGGAGCACGTCGGCGGTGACGGTCTTGCAGCGGTGTTCGAGCAGTTGCTTTGCCTCGTTGCCGAGGATCGACTCCAGCTTATCGGTCGAGCTGGCGCTGACAGTTGCCATATGAGAGCTCTCTCCTGAATTGGTCGGTTAGCCACACTTTAGGACCTCGGCTCCTGTCCGGGTGCCGGGCTGGCAAACTCGCAGGCATCGAAACCATCCTTCCGCCAGACTTTTTCGCAAGCGACACTCTCCGGGTTGCCCGCGAACTCCTCGGCAAGGTGCTCGTCCGCGAGCACCGCGGCAGGCGCCTCACCGGCCGCCTGGTGGAGGTTGAGGCGTACCTCGGGCCAGACGACCGGGCGGCGCATTCGTCTCGAGGGCTGACCAAGCGCACCGCAACCATGTACGGCCCCCCCGGCCATGCCTACGTTTACCTCATTTACGGGATGTGGAATTGCCTCAACTTCGTCACGCGGCCGGCGGGCGAGCCGCAGGCGGTCCT
>CAXMLP010000216.1:0-10312 GCA_964194225.1 uncultured bacterium
CGGGCCGGCTCATCGCACGGCCTCGAACACCGCGGCCAGGCCCTGGCCCCCGCCGATGCACATGGTCTCGAGCCCGTAGCGACTGCCGCGGCGGTGCATCTCGTGGGCCAGCGTGGTCAAGATGCGCGCCCCGGTGGCGCCGACTGGGTGGCCGAGCGAGATACCCGACCCGTTGACGTTGAGACGCTCTTGGTCGGCATCGGTGAACTTCCATTCGCGCAGGCAGGCGATCACCTGCGACGCGAAGGCCTCGTTCAGCTCGATCAGGTCCATGTCACTCATCTCGAGGCCGGCCCGCTCGAGGGCGGCGGCGGTGGCCGGGACAGGACCGAGGCCCATCACCTCCGGACCCACACCGGCGACGGCGCACGAGACGATTCTCAGCATCGGGCGCAGCCGGTGGCGGTCTGCCTCGCCGCGGGTGGTGACCACACAGAGGGCGGCCCCGTCGTTCTGCCCGCTGGAGTTGCCGGCAGTCACCGTCGATTCAGGATCGAGATCGAGGCGCACCGGGCGGAGCGCGGCCAGACGCTCGAGGGTGGTGTCCGGCCTCGGGTGCTCGTCTGCGGTAACTAGCCGCGCCGGAGCTCCCCGCCGCCCGGGCACGCTGACAGGGATGATCTCGTCATCAAAGCGCCCCTCGCGCACGGCCGCCGCCCACAACTGCTGGGAGCGCAGCGCCAGCTCGTCCTGCTCGGCGCGGCTGATGTGGTATTGGGCTCGCAGGTTCTCCGCCGTCTCGAGCATCCCACCGGGTATGGGGTGGCGCTTGCCCCCGGCGGTCACACGAGCCCGGGCCAGGCGGTCCATCAGCTGCACCCCGTCGCCGCGCACCCCGTCGCGCAGCCCGAGGGCGTAGTGCTCAGCCTGGCTCATCGACTCGGCGCCGCCGGCGATAACCAGGCCGGCGGCCGCCGAGCCGACCTGCATCGCGGCGTAAAGCACCGCCTGAAGGCCCGAGCCGCAACGGCGGTCGATCTGCAGCCCCGGGACGGAGATCCCCAGGCCGGCGTCGAGAGCGGCCACTCGGCCGATGGCGGGCGACTCGCCGCTCGGGTAGCAGTTGCCGAGCACCACGTCGTCGACGTCGCCCTCGCCCAGGTCGGTGCGCTCGAGCAGTGAGCTGAGCGCCGAGGTGGCGAGCTCAGCGGCGCTCAGCCCGGACAGGGCGCCGCGGAAGGCACCGACGGGCGTCCGGACCGGTTCGCAGATGACAACGTCGTTCACACGGCTTCCTTTCGCCTCTTGCTCGGGCTCAGCGTACGGACCGACCTCCAGACGCACAATTACCTATTCGGGCGGAACTGAGACTCCTGAGATATGACACGCCTGGTGCCGGGTCGTAGGCTTCGAGCGTGGAGCTGAGACACATCCGCTACTTCGTAGCGGTGGCCGAGGAATGCCATTTCGGCCGGGCCGCCAAGCGGCTCCACATCGCCCAGCCACCGCTGTCGCAGCAGATCCGGCAGCTCGAAGCCGACCTGGGCGTGGTGCTGCTAACCCGGTCCACCCGAAAGGTCGAGCTGACCCCGGCCGGCGAGCGCTACCTCGAGCGGTCCCGGGCCATCCTCGCCGCGGTCGACCAAGCGGGGCAGGAGGCCGCCCGGGTGGCGGCCGGCGAGCTGGGCCGGCTAGCCATCGGTTTCACCGGTTCGGCGACCTATGAGCTGCTGCCGTCGCTGGCTCAAGTGTTGCGCCGGGAGCTTCCGGGCATCGAGCTGGACCTGCGCGGCGAGATGCTCACACCCGACCAGGTCGAGGCCCTCCTCGACCGGTCCCTCGATTTGGGTTTCCTACGACCGCCGGTGCGCCACGCCGACATTGAAGTGCGAGTGCTGCGTCGCGAGCCGCTCATAGTGGTGCTCCCGGAGATCCACCCGCTCGCCGGGCGCACTAGCGTCCGCCTCGTCGACCTGCGCGACGAGCCGTTCATCACCTACCCCTCGCACCACCGTTCCGTGGTGTATGACGCGGTGATCGACGCCTGCTTGCGCGCCGGCTTTAGCCCACGTGGCGTGGAGGAGGTCGGTGAGACCTCCACACTCGTCTCGTTCGTGGCGGCCGGGCTGGGTGTGGCGCTGGTGCCCGCATCGGTGCAGCACCTGCAGATCACCGGCGCGAGATACAGACCGCTCGCCGGCACGACCGACGAGGTCGAGCTGGCCATGGCCACCCGGCGCGACGACGAGTCCGCGCACCTGGCCCGGGTCCGGTCGCGCGCCGAGTCGCTTATCGGTGGTGGGCGGCTGGTCCCCGCCCAGGGGAGGCCAGCCCGGCGCAACCGCACGGCGGCCACTTCTCGGCACTAAGACGCCGAGCATCCTAATCAGCCCGATTCTTGTACTTCACACTGCACCGCTGCGGGTGGAGACTCGTTAGCAGTCGGGGCTCTGACCGGGCCGGCGGTGATCAAGGAGGGAGGGCATCGGCATGGCCGTCACCGTGAAATCTGGATCTGGCGCATCTGCATGTGGATCTGCATCCGCAGCGCGGCCCGTGACCGCCGGGGGGGCCCAGAAGAGCACGGCCCGATGACACCGTTCATGCTCGCCGTCGAAAACCTCCTCGATCAGGGCGAGGCAGGTTTACCCGTCCCGTCTCCCTCACCCCGGACCGAGACCGGCCGCACCAGGCCGGTAGCGGCCGCCGCGGACACCCACCTGGTCATGCGGTCGCAGGCCGAGCAACTGGTGAGCGAGGCCAACGCGGTCCTGCGCGATCTCGGCGAGGTTATCAGTCTCGTGGACGACTGCGGACCGGGGGAGCTGGCCTTCACCCTCGGGTATCGCGACCGGACCATTCGGGTCGAGACCGTCATCGCCGCAGGCCGGGCCCTCAGCCGGCTCATAGTCGAGGGTGAACCCGGCGACGAGCCCCGGCAGCTCACCACTGGTGACCAGATGCCGCCCCTAGTGCTGAACCTGATCGCGGGCACCCCGCACAGCTGAGCCGACCGTCAGGAGACGAACGTGCAGTATGAGTTGCGCTATCAGGTCATAGAGCCGAAACGCCAGACCTACCAGAACGTCATAGACCGGCTCGGGGATCAACCGGCCAGCCGCTATCTCGAAGCAACGCTTGACGTCGAGCCTCGGGAAAACTTCCACTACCGCCCGACGTGGATCAAGGACCGGGAACTCTACGACGAGCGGTACTCGGCACTGCGGTTGACCGACCCCTACAGCTACACCGATCCGCGGCAGTTCTACTACACGCCATACGTCACCAACCGGGCAGCGCTGCACGACGAGTTCGGCAAGACGCTGTCCTACCTGGATCAGCGCGATCTGCTGACCAGGCTACCCGGCGGCTGGCAGGCGGTGCTCACCTCGGTTGTCCTGCCGTTGCGCCATTACGAGTCCGGCGCCCAGATGACTAGCGTCACCGGCGCCCGCTTCGCCTACGGCACCTCGCTGGAGCAGTGCTGCACCTTCGCGGCGTTCGACCGTATCGGCAATGCCCAGATGCTTTCTCGGGTCGGCCTGGCTATGGGCGGCGGCGCCGGCGACGTGCTCGACGTAGCGAAGCAGGAGTGGCTGGCGGGCGAGCATATGCAGCCCTTGCGTCGTCTGGTCGAGGAGATCATGGTCGTCGATGACTGGGCGGAGGGCTTGCTCGCCGTTGATGTCCTCGACTCGCTGATCTACCCGCTGATCTACAGCGGTTTGGACGAGTCGGCGCTGCTCGGGGGCGCGGGTGCGTACAGCCTGCTCGCCCAGCATCTGACCGGGTGGTTCGCCGACCAACGCAGGTGGCTCGACGCGCTGGTGGCCGCCTGGGCGGCCGACTCGGGCAACGGCGAGGCGAACCGGCATGGGCTGGCCCACATCGCTGATACCTGGAGCCGCCGGGCTCGCGAGGCCGTCGCCGGCCTCGCGACGACGATCGATGGCCACCTGCCCGAAGTCGGCAGTGCAACCGCGCTCGCATTGCTGGCCGACGAGCAGAACGCACGCTGGGCCACGATCACCGGGGGTGCGGCATGACCGGCACGCTTCGTCAGGTAGGCATCGACATCCAGGAGTCCGAGGAGAACCGGGCTCTCGTCGATGCCATCAAGGCCGACAATCCCGAACTGACGATCCGCCACCTGCCCGGCCTAGTGAAGTTGCAGGCCGCCGGCCAGATCACCATCAACCGCCGGACGGTCGAGGAGAAGCTCGGGCACGACTGGGAGACCGGCGAGTTCCAGCTGGCGATCGTGTCCTACGCCGGCAACTTCTCCGAGTGGGACGACGACCAGATCATCGTGAAATGGGAGCACTGACATGACCATCGACACTCCGCAAGCCGCGCCGCGCAAGAAGCTCGCGCTCAAGCAGCGCTATGAGCTGCTCACCCGTGACCTGGACTGGGAGCCGAGCTACGTGAGCAAGGAAAAGCTCTTCCCGTATACCAGCTACGAGGGCATCAAGGTTCACGACTGGGACGGTTGGGAGGACCCCTTTCGCCTCACCGTCGACTCGTACTACAAGTACCAGGCCGAGAAGGACAAGCGCCTGTACGCAGTACTGGACAGCTTCGCGCAGAGCCAGGGACATCTGACCCTGTCCGATGCCAGCTACCTGAACGCGATCAAGCTCTTCATCCAGGGAGTCACGCCGCTTGAGTACGCAGCGCACCGCCACTTCGCCTATCTCGCCCGCTACCTCGAGGGCCCGGCCCCCCGCTTCGCCGCTCTGTGCCAGAGCATCGACGAGCTGCGTCACTGCCAGACCCAGATCCATACGATCAGCAACTACAACAAGTACTACGGCGGCTTCCATAGCTGGTCGAAGATGCACGACCGGGTTTGGTACCTCTCGGTCCCGAAGTCGCTGTTCGACGACGCCATGTCCAGTGGACCCTTCGAGTTCCTCATCTCGATCTCGTTCAGCTTCGAGTACCTCTTGACGAACCTGCTCTTCGTCCCGTTCATGAGCGGCGCCAGCTTCAACGGCGACCTGCCGACGATGTCCTTCGGCTTCTCCGCCCAGTCGGACGAGAGCCGGCACATGACCCTCGGGCTGGAGGCCATCAAGTTCCTGCTCGAGCAGGACGAGGACAACGTCCCGATTATCCAAGCGTGGATCGACAAGTGGTTCTGGCGTGCATACCGGGTGAGTGCTCTGGTCGCCGCGATGATGGACTACATGCTCCCCAAGCCGGTTATGAGCTGGAGGGAGGCCTTCGAGCTCTACTTCGAGGATCAGATGCTGGGAGGCTTGTTCCCCGACCTGGAGTTCTACGGCATCAAGCCCCCGCGTCACGTGCAGGACGCCATCGCCGAGAAGGGGAAGCTCTCCCACGAGGTCTACAAGGTCCTGCACAACTTCTCGTTCGCCGCGGCGTTCACGACTCAAACGCCTGACGACGGGCACATGGCATGGCTCTCCGAGCAGTACCCGGAGACCTTCGATCAGTACTACCGGCCGGTATGGGAGAAGCACCAGCGCATCGAGGCCGAGGGCGGCAGGGTCTTCTTCCAGGGGCTTCCGCAGCTCTGCCAGGTCTGCCAGATCCCAATGGCGTTCACCGAGCCCGACGATCCGGGAAGCATCGCGTTTCGCCGCAGCGACTTCCGGGGCGAGACGTTCCACACCTGCAGCGACGGCTGCAAGTGGATCTTCGAGCGCGAACCCGAGAAGTACGTGCAGGCGTGGCTCCCCGTGCACCAGATCTATCAGGGCAACTGCGGCGGCCCGACCGTGCCCGACGTCCTCGCCTGGTACGGCATCCAAGATGGCGACAACGGCGAGTACAAGGGCTCTCCCGACGCCCAGTCCTGGGCCGAGTGGCACAGGCACCCCG
This sequence comes from uncultured bacterium, assembly GCA_964194225.1. Classification (GTDB taxonomy): domain Bacteria; phylum Chloroflexota; class Dormibacteria; order Dormibacterales; family Dormibacteraceae; genus CAXMLP01. The sequence continues at coordinate 5,791 of CAXMLP010000216.1, forward strand.
CCGATGCAAGGAGCCTGACATGACCGTCAAAGCCCTCTACGACTACGACTTTCCATCGGCCGACCGGGTCGAGAACTTCGGCGACGACCAGCTCGTCTACGTGCACTGGAAGGGCAACCTCTTCCTAGTCTCAGCGGCCACCTTCCGGGCCCCCAAGGCGATGCCATTCGGAGAGTTTGTCTCCGCCATGATCAACCCGTGGGCGAGCTCGGACCCCGACTTCGACCCGTCCTCGATGCACGACTGGTGTCTCTTCGACGAGTCGTTCGAAGTCGCCGACGACAGGTCCCTTGCTGATCTCGGCATCGGCCACAAGGCCCTGCTCACGTTCTCGACCTGACCATGGCCACCTTCACCGTCCGCGTGGAACCTCTCGGCAGCGAGATCAGCTGCCGGGACGACCAGACCGTCCTGGACGCGTGCCTGCGCGAGGGCATTTGGTTGCCCCATGCCTGCACCCATGGGACCTGCGGCACCTGTAAGGCGCAGGTAGTCGACGGCCAGGTCGACCTCGGTGACGCTTCCCCCTACGCGCTGCTCGACAGCGAGAGAGACGAGGGATACGCGTTGATCTGCGTCGCCCGGCCCCGCGGTGACGTCACCATCGAGGGCGAGCTCGACGTCGACGAAGGCGTCGACATCCACCCGGTTCGCGATTTCGAAGGAACGGTCGAGACCGTCGCGGACGCGGCTCCCGACGTCCGCCGGCTGGTGATCCGCCTGCAACGACCACTGACATTTAACCCCGGCCAGTACGTCTCGCTCCACGTCCCAGGCGGCGAGCAGCGTCCCTACTCCGTCGCGAGCACGCCGGCCGACGGCAGCCGTATCGAGCTTCACATCAAACGCTCACCGAACGGGCTGGCCACCGACGGATGGGTGTTCAAGGTCCTCACAGTTGGCGATCCGATCTCGCTGTCCGGCCCGTACGGCCGGTTCTCATTCCGGCCGAGCCGCACCCAGCCGATCCTCCTGCTGGCCGGCGGAACCGGACTGGCGCCGATGAAGTCGATCATCGCTCATATCGCCGAGACCGGCGCCGAGCACAAGGTGGTGCTCTACCACGGAGTGCCCACCAGCCAAGACCTATACGACCACCCATGGCTGGAACAGTTCGCGGCGGACCACGAGTGGTTCAGCTACCGCCCAGCGCTCTCACGGGAGCAGTGGAACGGCAAAACGGGACGGATCCCGGCGCAGATTGCTGAGGACTACCCGCGGGCGTCAGGTCACGTGGCCTACATCTGCGGTAGCCCGGACTTCGTCACCGACACCATGAAGGCTCTGATGAGGGCCAGGCTGTTTCCCCGGGACATCTACCGCGAAGACTTCTTCGACTCTGCCGACCGGGCTGCCGGCACAAACGTGGTCCGCGGCCCTCTCATCCGCCGATGATGAGACCGCGCAGGCAAGCAGGGCGAGGTGCTCGGTGAAGATCACCAAGGTGGAGGCCATTCCGTTCGCGATCCCGTACCGCAAGCCACTCAGATTCGCGAGCGGCGAGATCACCTCGGCCGAGCACGTTCTGGTGCGGGTCCACACCGACGACGGGCTGGTCGGCACGGCGGAGGCGCCTCCGCGGCCCTTCACCTACGGCGAGACCCAGGCGTCGATCATCGCCGTCATCGACGGTCTGTTCGCGCCACAGATCATCGGTCTCTCGCCTCTCGAGCGCGAAGCGATGCACAAGCGCCTTAATCGCACGATCGCCAACCCCACCGCCAAGGCAGCTATCGACATGGCCGTCTGGGACCTGATCGGGCAGTCGCTGCGGGTGTCAGTTAGCGACCTTCTCGGTGGCTACACCGACCGGATGAGGGTGGCCCACATGATCGGCTTCGCCCCACCCGAGGAGATGGTCGCCGAAGCAGAGCGTATCAGCGAGACATACGGCATCACCACGTTCAAGGTGAAGGTAGGCCGCCGGCCGATCCAGCAGGACGTCGCCGCCTGCCGGGCACTGCGCCACGCGCTCGGAGACGAGGTCGAGCTCTACATCGACGGAAACCGGGGCTGGACACCCGCAGAGTCGGCGAGGGCCCTACGGGCCATGGAAGACCTCGACCTGCTCTTCGCCGAGGAGCTATGCTCAGCCGACGACGTGCTCGGCCGACGCTGGCTGGTTCGACAGAGTCATATCCCGATCTTCGCTGACGAGAGCGCCACCCGGCCGGGAGAAGTCACCCGTGAGCTGCTCGGCGGATCAGCCAACGGCGTCAGCATCAAGACCGCACGCACCGGCTTCACGTACTCCCAGCGCGTGCTCAGCCAGTGCGAGGGCCTCGGCGTCGACGTGGTCATGGGCAACCAGATCGACGGTCAGCTCGGCTCGCTGTGCAGCGCCGCCTTCGGCGCTGCGTTCGAGCTCACCTCCCGCCGGGCCGGGGAGTTGTCCAACTTCCTCGACATGTCCGACGACCTGCTAGCCGAGCCGCTCCAGATCGAGGATGGAACCCTCCGAGTCCGAGAGAGCCCCGGTCTAGGTATCGAGTTGGACGAGGAGAAGTTCGCCCGCTACCGCCAGGACACCTGACCCTGCACACCACGTCGCCCACACCCGCGAACTGTCAAACCCAGCAAAGGAAGGCATCGACATGACACACGTAACAGAACGTGACGCCACCGCCGCTGACACCGGCGCCAACGCCACCAAGGTGTTCCAGCAGAAGGCCAAGGCTGCCGCCGTTGAGACCACCGAGGAGCGCGTCGCCACCCTCGCCGGCGAGGTCCTCACCGCAGTGCGCGACGTCATCCGTCGCCACAGCGTCACCTACGTCGAGTACGACTCTCTCAAGGCCTGGCTGATCCAAGTCGGCCAGGACGGCGAGTGGCCACTGTTCCTCGACGTGTTCGTCGAACACGAGGTCGAGGCTGTGGTCAACTCAGACCGCAAGGGCAGCAAAGGCTCGATCGAGGGTCCCTTCTACGTCCCCGGCGCTCCCGAATTCAGTGCCGAGGCCACGCTGCCCATGCGTCCCGACGAGGACGGAACTCCGTTGCTCCTCGAGGGCCAGGTCCGTGCCGTCGACAAAACCGCCATCGAAGGTGCTCGGGTAGAGATTTGGCAGGCTGACAGTGCCGGCTTCTACGCCCAGTTCGCCCCCGCCATTCCGGAGTGGAACCTGCGCGCCACGATCGCAGCCGACGGGGAGGGCAGGTTCAAGATCCACACCGTCCAACCCGCGCCCTATCAGATCCCCCACGACGGGGCTACCGGTAAGCTCATCGCCGCGGCCGGCTGGCACGCCTGGCGCCCAGCCCACCTCCACCTCAAGGTCTCCGCTCCCGGATACCAACCAATCACGACCCAGCTGTACTTCCGCGGAGGCGACTACCTCGAGTCCGACGTAGCGTCCGCCGTCAAGCCCGAGCTCATCATCGACCCCAAGCCCGCTGCCGACGGCACCGGCAACGAGGTCACCTACGACTTCACCCTCGACCCGGCCTGAGCCGACCCGGCCTCAACCATGCTGTTCGCGGTGAGGATGGACGTCGAGATCCCTCATGACATCGACCCGGGCGAGCGTGCCGACACGCTCGCCCGGGAGAAGGCCTACAGCCACCGGTTGCAGCGCGCCGGCAAATGGCTGCACATCTGGCGTCTGGTCGGCCGATACTCGAATCTGAGCGTGTTCGACGTAGCCGACAACGACGAACTCCACGACATCCTCTGGGACCTGCCACTGTTCCCCTACATGAAAATCGAGGTGCTCCCGCTCGCGATGCACCCGTCCGATATCTCCCTTGCTGACCACGAGTGAGGAATCGACGAAGTCAGCGACGATAAGCCGGCGGTCGTGGATAGGGCGGCCTTGCGATATCGGGACGCCGGTTCTGGCGCACTGATGCACCGGCCCGGGCCTTGACCCGGGAGGTGGCGGCAGTGGCGGCGGATCCCAAATGCACCTGCAGCACCCTTTCGCCCGACCAAGTACAGGTCGCGGATGACATGGCGGCCCAGGAACACGCGCAGAGCCATCGACATTCGCCAAGGCGAGAGGCTCAACGAGGCTGCCTTCAAGGAATTGATCCGGTCCGCGGTGGCCGCCAACTCCGCGGCTCGGTTCCGACGCCCCGTAGGGTTCGAGAACTCATTCGTGCCGGTCAAGCCGCCGCGTTGTACTTGTTGATGAGGCCGCCGCGGATCGTTCGCTTGTGGACGGGTCGGGTTGTGGGCGCCGGTGCGACGACGGGCACCAGCGGCCGTGTGGCGCCCCGAGCGCCAGGCTGCGGTGGGGACATGCTGGTTGTAGTGACGAACGTAGGCGACGAGGACACGCTGGAGGTGGTGATCGCCGAGGATCCAGGGGGCGGTCGGTGCACTCGGCTCGCAGGGTCCTGATCCAACGTTCCGCGATGGCGTTGGCGTTCGGGGCCCGCACGGGAGTGCGCACGATCCTGGCCGTGGGGTGTCAGAACTTATCCACCCCTCGTGACCAGGCAGTTCGCGGCCACTGAAGAGCGAGCTACCGTGCTCGGTCCTTGTCGGTCGGCGGGGAGAGCGTCGTGATCTGGTCCTTCG
>CAXMLP010000217.1:0-1773 GCA_964194225.1 uncultured bacterium
GAGGGTCGGGCAGCGCGGGGCTCGCGGCTGAGGCGGGTGGCGCGGCCTCAGCCGGGGGCGCCTCAGGCATTTCGGCGTTTGGCGTGCGCTCCCCGATGATCTGATCCGCCCGGTCCTTACCAGCAGCTGACGCGAACGACCCCAACAGCGATCGGCGGCGAGCCGCGACCCGGTATCCGAAGTTCGTCGCCGCTGGAAGCCGCTCGAGCAGCCATGCCTGCCTGGGCCGGCGGAGCAGCCGCAAGAGTGGCGCAAACACATCACCGCCCGAGTACCGGCGACCGTCTTCGAGCACCAGATGCCAGGACTCCAGGTGCGTCGCCTCCGGCATCGGCTCCAGCAGTCGCTTACCCTCAGGGCTCTGGATCGCCAGCGCACCGAGGTCCCGATTCTGGTCGCGATTCAGCACTCGTCCGATGATCCACCGGCAGACTCCGCAGTCGCGGTCGTACAGGAGCGTGGCCCTGTGCGTCATCGAAGGCAGGTTATCGTGCAAAATGGCGTCCGCAGCGGGCCTCTGGCTTGCTTGGATCCGGGCGACGCGCTACGGTGACGAGGCTGGGCGTAGGGCTACGCACACTTTTAAGAGGCTTCTAGGAGGATCCGTGAGGGGACGTTTCCCGTTTTACCTTGGGACTGCGGCAGCGATCGCCGCGCTGATGGTGATCGCTGTCCCCGGGCTGTCATCCGGCGTTGATCTCGGCGTTCCTGGGCGCCAGGCAGTTGCGCCCGCTACGACCGCGATCGTTCCTGCGACGTCATCTCCGCACGCCGCCGCGGCCGCTGCGGCGAACCCGTACCAGCCGCCGCTGCACGGTGCCAACCCGCACGGGCAGGGAACCGTAGCGACCGTCGATCTGGCGCCCACCGATACCCGGCCGCTCTCCGGTGACCCCACCGGCGCCGGCGATTTGGCACCCAACCGGGAGGAAGTGATCCTCGGACGTGCACGCGGGGAGCAGCGAGCCGACGGCACATACCACGGCCACATCACCATCTTGGCGTTCGCCGGCAACGAGATTGTCGGCGTCGACACGAACCCGGGCCAGAGCCACGCCGGACCGCTGGATCCCCTTCAGACGGCAGTCTTGAACAACCTCTGCACGTCGTCCGGGGGTGCACTGTGCGTCAATGCCGTTACGGCTGACTCGACGACTACCTCGACGGGGTCGACGAACCACTTCCAGGTGCTCGGCGCCAAGGTCGGCTCCGGCACCAATTCGATTCAGGTCGGCGTCGCCAGCTCCAACGGCAACATCAGCAGCAACTCCACCTGCCAGACCTCACACGGGGACTCGAATGTCGCCAACGTGAACGCAGCCGGCGGCGTTGTCGCCAATGCGGTCCAATCGACCTCGGATACCAAGACCTGCAACAACGGGCAGTCGACCGCGCCCACGGCGACGTCCAAGGTCGTGCAGCTCGGTCAGGCCGGTCTGCCCGTCCCGGATCCCGGCTGCGGTAACGGAACTCCGAATACCGACACCGGAATCCCGGTCATTGCTCCGATCGTCTGCAACGCGAATGACAGCACCGGGACCCACGTGGCTGGGACCGATCAGACGACGATCCCGTACAACGTGCGAGAAGCGCTGACGGTGTTCCTCCTGCAGGCCACTCCCGGCGACACCGCCGCGGCGAAGATCACCTCGGGGGCTTCGGAGTCCGCTGCGGTCGCGCCTACCGCGACGACCGGCACCACCGGCACGACCGGTACGACCGGCACGACTGGTACGACCGGCACGACCGGCACCACCGGCACCACCGGCACCA
>CAXMLP010000218.1:0-3034 GCA_964194225.1 uncultured bacterium
TGGAGCAGTCCACCCGCTACATCGCCTATGACAGCCGCCTCGACGGCCGTTACCGGTACTACCGCGATCCCGCCGTCGCGGAGTCGGCCCTCGGCGCCCGATTCGTGGGCGACATGGACCGCATGTTCGACACCTACGCCGAGCTCCTGCCGATCCAGCAGAACTGGTTCGCCGAGCAGCACCCCAAGGCCAAGGGCGACTCGGACTTCGCCTACCGGCAGGCCATCCGGGCCAAGGCATTCGACGCCCTCCGTGGTCTTCTCCCGGCCGCCGCCATGTCCAACGTCGGTATCTATGGCACCGGCCAGGCCTACGAGGCCCTGCTGATACGGATGCGGTCCCACCCGTTGCCGGAGGCCCGGGAGTACGCCGATCTGATGCTGACCGAGCTGCGCAAGGTGATCCCTTCCTTCCTGACCCGTGTCGACCTGCCGGACCGCGGCGGTGCCAACGCCGAGTATCTGGCCGCCAACCGCTGGAACATGGAAAACCTGGCCGAGAAGCTGTTCGAGGATCATGAGGCGGCTGCTTCACCGCGCGAGCGCGAACTCGATGCGGCCACGTCGGTGCGCCTGATCGACTTCGACCCCGACGGTGAGGACAAGCTGGTGGCGGCGATGCTGTACCCATACACATCGGTGTCGGAGACGAGGGTGCGGGCGCGCGTGGAACGCATGTCCGTCGACGACAAGCTCGATGTCGTCCGGGCCTACGTCGGCGATCGAAGCGCCAACCGCCGGCACCGGCCCGGCCGTGCGTTCGAGGCGATCTCGTATCGCTTCGACGTGCTCTCGGACTACGGCGCCTTTCGTGACCTCCAGCGCCATCGCATGCTCACCATCGAATGGCAGGACCTCACGCCCAGCCACGGCTACACCATGCCGGGTGCGGTGGCGGCGGCCGGGGGCCAGGCCCGCTATGACGCCTCGATGGAACGATCGGCTTCGCTCTACCGGGCCCTCACCGAGCCGCTGCCGGCCCAGGCCAGCTACGCGGTCGCCCTGGCCTACCGGGTCCGGTACATGATGCAGATGAATGCCCGGGAGGCCATGCATCTCATCGAGTTGCGGACCGGACCGCAGGGTCACCCGGAATATCGCCGGGTGGCCCAGGAGATGCACCGGCTGATCGCGGACGAGGCCGGCCACCGCGTGGTGGCCGAGGTCATGCGGTTTGCCGACCACGCAAACTATGAGGAGGGGGCCCTCGAGCGCCTGGCGGCGGAGCGCAAGGCCGAGAGCCGGCGCACCCGGCGAGCCACGCCCCGTTCCCGCTGAGCTCCGCGGCGAGCACCGCAAAACCAGGGTAACTAGTGCGGACAACCCGTGACCAGTGTGGAAATTGAGCTTGCTGTTGCTGGTGGGGCAGCGTACGCTGCCCATGAGGGCGGAGGACCTCATCATGCGCCGATCCTCCACGCCCATCGCCATCGCGCTCCTGGCGGCCCTCGCACTAGCGGGGGGCGCCGGGTTTTCATCGTCGCATCCGGCGATCACCGGCGCGGAGTACACCGTGGCCGCGGGGGACAGTCTGACGTCGATCGCGCGGCGGGCCAGGGTCCCCGCCGGCGATCTGGCCAAGGCAAACCACGTCTCCAATCCGGACCTCATTCTCATTGGCACGAAGCTGAGCATTCCTGGCCGGCCGGTTGTCACCCCGCCGCCAGCGGTGCCCGCAGGCACCATCAGGCGGCGGGCCAGCGCGTCGCTCGATCCCACCTGCCATGCGCCCGCCGCCGCCCTCGCCGCGGCCAAGGCGGCTCACATGAGCCGGGCCCGCCTGCCGTCACTGCTCCTACGCCGTCCCAAGCGCATGGCCCTGCGCCCCTGCTTCGTGGCCTGGTCGGCCACCTACCACGTGCCCCCCGCCCTGGTCGAAGGCCTGGCCTGGGAGGAGTCGGGCTGGCAGAACGACGTGGTGTCGTGGGCACCCGCGTACGGCATCGGCCAGCTCATGGAGGCGACGATCGCCTTCGTGGGACCGGTGCTCATTGGCTCTCCTCAGAATCCCGGCATTCCCGATCAAAACATTCGGATGACCGCCCGGTTTCTGGCATTCCTCATCGAACAGACCAAAGGGGATACGGCTCAGGCCGTCGCCGCCTATTACCAGGGCTTGGGCTCTGTTCGGCGCTCGGGACCGCTCCCCGAAACCCGTCAGTATGTGAGTGACGTCATGTACCTGGCTGACCTGTTCGGGTAGGGAGTTTGTGAGCGATTTTTCGTAGGTCGCTGACCTGCCGCGATGTGCCAATGCGCAGGTCAGCACGGCGGGGTGCCCCTTGACGAGGGGCGCCTCCATGTGCGAGAACGGGCCCACACCGAGACGCCCCAATCGCCAGGTCGTGGGCCTCCGACTCGTAGGAGCTGGAGGGGGCGGTCACGGGCAAGGGGGGTCCAGGGAACTCAGTAGAGAACGTCCCAATAACCCACCGGCTTTCGGCCGGTAGGGCTACCGGATGGCCCCAACGGTTCCCTGGAGTCCCTCCCTTTCTCTAGCTTGCGGCAGATTTACGGTGCACTGCCGTCGAAATTCGTCACCGTGGGCGAACAGACTGCCGCGGCCGAGGCGGTGATTACCTCCCTCCGTGGGGTTACGGAGTCCTTCGGGTCGCATACCGTCCTGCAGGACATCAGCTTCGATGTTCCTCGCGGCCGCATCGCCTGCATCCTCGGCGTCAGGAACCGGCAAGTCGGTCTTGCTGAAGAACATCATCGGGCTCCTCACGCCCGGCGCGGCGAGATCTGGGTAGACGGCGAGCAGGTCGTCGCCATGGGGGAGAAGGACCTCTATCGGGTCCGGCGCAAGTTCGGCGTGCTGTTCCAGGACGGCGCTCTCTTCGGATCGATGAATCTGTACGACAACATCGCCTTCCCGCTGCGGGAGCACACCAAGAAGGGTGACCGGGAGATTCGGGAGATCGTCCGGGAAAAGGCGGGCTTCGTCGGGTTGCTCGACCACGTGAAGAAGACACCTGGTGAGGTGTCAGGGGTACGAAGAAGCGGGCTGGACTGGCCCGGGCCCTCGTCATGGA
>CAXMLP010000219.1:0-8057 GCA_964194225.1 uncultured bacterium
GTACTAGATAGCAAAGAGGCCCGATCTCGCCGCCTTCAAGGGATCAGAATCTCTGAAAACCGTAATATTTGCAGGTCCCGTGTGGGCTCTTTTTTATGCCAGTGATGAACAGACGGGGAGAGCAAACGTCGGTGTCCGAGCCATCGGCTGAGAGGTATGGGGAATGAGCCTCTACACCGCCGCTGGAGTGGGCGCGGTCCTGCTGGCCATTGGCACGCTCGTGCCGATCGTGCCCGGCTGGCCACGGGTCGGTCTCTGGATCCAGGCCATAGGAGTCGCCGGGTGTGGGGCCGTGGCGGCGGTGACATTTTTGACGGGGCAGACCCTTGGGGCTCGATTCGTCAACGGCGTGGATCCTGCCATTGGCCTGGATCGCCTGAGTGCGTTCTTCGTCCTGACTGTCGCGGTGACCGCCGTCCCTGCGCTCGTTTTCGGCAGCCGTTACCTGGATGGTGCTCCGCGGCGCGCTGCGATCGCCTCCCTTACCGGTGCCTTCGTGGCGGCGCTGTTGCTTGTGCTCGTCGCTCGCGACGTGGCGACGTTTCTGGCCGGATGGGAATCGATGACGCTGATCCCCGCTGCTTCGATGCTGGTGTTCCGGCCCGATCGGCCGGTCCGTCACGCTACCTTCGTCTACCTTGCAGTCACCCATCTAGGTGGGGCCGGGGTTTGGCTCTGCCTGCTCGTCCTCTCCAGCCAGGGTGCCATCGGCCACTCGGCAGCAGGTGCAGCTCTCGCCGGTCCAATCCAGCTCATTGTCACGGTCTCCGCTCTGGTTGGCTTCGGTACGAAGGCCGGCCTGATGCCCATGCACTCGTGGCTCCCCAGAGCTCACCCGGTAGCTCCGGCCCACATATCTGCGCTCATGTCAGGGGTCATGATCAAGGTCGCCCTCTATGGGCTGATCCGGGTGCTCTTTGAGTGGGTTCCGGGAGCCGCGCTCTGGTCTGGGTTGGCTCTCCTTGCAGTCGGATCTCTTTCGGCGATCGGCGGGGTGCTCTATGCGCTGTTCGAGCACGAGCTGAAGAAGTTGCTCGCGTTCCATTCGATCGAGAACGTCGGGATCATCACTCTTGGGCTGGGTGCCTCGCTGGTATTCGGTGCTTCCAACCAGTCGGCCTGGGCGTCGATTGCATTTGCCGCGGCGCTTCTGCACACGTTGAACCACGCCAGCTTCAAGAGCTTGCTGTTTCTTGGGGCTGGTGCGATCGAAAAGCTCGCGCATGGTCACGAGATTGATCACCTGGGGGGCCTTCTGCGGACGATGCCAATCACCAGCGCGACATTTGCGGTCGGCTCGATGGCGATCGCCGGGCTGCCGCCCCTAAACGGCTTCGTATCCGAGTGGCTGACGCTACAAGCGCTGCTCCACCTCGGCATCAATCGGGCTGACGCCGGTTGGGTGGGGCCATTGGCTGCCTCCGCCCTGGCCGCAACCGCGGCGATGGCGGTCCTCTGCTTTGTCAAGGTGATTGGGCTGGCGCTACTCGGTAGCCCTCGACATCCGAACGTCGCACGCGCGCACGAAGCCCCCACCGAGATGCGCATAGCCCAGGTGTTCTTGGCTGCGTTGTGTGTTGCCTTGGGCGTCGCACCTGGTCTGCTGTTTCCGTACCTGGTCAGCATCCGTGGGGATGCTGGTCTCAGCTCATTGAGCCTGGTGCTGTCGGTGCCCGGTACCGGAAGCCTCCCCACCCTCGCCATCGCACTCGCCCTGGCTTTGCTGATCGTTGTCCTGTTTCGTGCTCGTGGGGCTAAGGTGGCTGCTTCGGCACCGGCTTGGGCCTGCGGACAAGAGGTGGAGCCATCGCTCAACTGGACTTCCAGCGCATTCACCAAACCGCTCCGACTTGCGTGGGAAGTGGTCCTGAGGCCGCAGCGCGAGGTTGCCAGCAGTTCAGTTCGGGGTGTGCTCCAGTCCGCCACCTACGTCGGGCAGGTTCCCCATCTGTTCGATACCGGGTTCTACGTGCCCATTGTGCGCAAGGGGATGATGGTCGCCGCCCGCGTCCGGCGGCTGCAGTCTGGGAGCCTCAGAAGCTACGCGCTCTACCTCGCCGGGCTTATCGCTGTCCTGCTCGCCGTCGCCCGGATGGGATGGCTGGGATGAGCTTGTTGGCTGCAGCTGTCCTGGTGGCGCAATTCGTGCTTGGTGTCTGCTTGGCGCCGCTGCTTCCAGGGCTCATCCAGTGGCTGAAGGCCAAGCTGCAGGGACGTGTCGGCGCGTCTCCGCTCCAGCCATACCGCGAGCTCCACAGGTTGTGGGGAAAGAGCCGGTTCAACCCGCAGCCATCGACCTTCGTGTATCAGTGGGCTCCGAGCATCGTTGCCGGCGCTCTGGCGTGTGCCCTCCTGGTCCTCGCCACCCCGGGCCTTCCGACTGTGTCCCCGATCGGCCACGATGCTCTCCTGTTGGTCGGGCTGCTGGCGCTGGCCCGATTCGCGGTAGCGGTCGGCGCCTGGGACACGGGCAGTGGATTCGCGCTCATGGGAGCGGCTCGAGACCTGGTGGTGGCGATCTCGGTGGAGGCGCTGCTGATCCTGTGCCTTGCGCTCGCGGCGCTCACGGCCGGGAGTACGGACCTCCGGACCATGGAGGAGGCCGCCGCAGGCGGCGCGATCTGGCTGGCGCCTGCCCACTGGTGCGCACTTGCCGCCTTCGCACTGGTTGCAGTGGCCGAGACAGGGCGGCAGCCAGTGGACAACCCGGACACCCATCTCGAGCTCACCATGATCCACGAGGGGCCTCTTCTGGAGTACGCCGGCCGCGACCTCGCGTACCTGCAATGGGCGGCGGCCGCCCGTCACTGGCTGATCCTGGTCCTCGGCGCCGAACTCTTTTTGCCGCACGCCGGCTCTCCGCCGCTGAGGCTACTCGAATTGGCCGCGTGGCTGGCCGTCTCGGTGGCCGGACTCGCCATCACCGAGACGCTCACCGCCAAGATGCGGTTGCTCCGTGTGCCCGTTTTCCTTGGGACGGGGGCCGCTATCGCGACGATCGGTGTTGTCAGCTGGTTCGTCGTGGGCCGGACGTGATCCAGTTCTGCGCGTGGTTGGGCGTGGCCTTCGGCCTTGGGACGGTCGTGGTTCGACGTCGATCAGTGGCGATACTCCTCATCGGCGGCCAGTCGGCGGCCATAGGAGTTGCCGCGCTAGCGCTCGCGCCCGGGCGCAGCCAGGAGTTCTTTATTGCCGCCGGGGTCCTGGTCGTGAAGGCGGTGGTGCTGACGGGCCTCCTGATGGCTGCGGTGCTGCGCACGCGCGAATCGGCTCGCATTCGGTCGGACGTTGACCCATTGCTACGGCTCGCGCTGACGCTGTCCGCCATCCTCATCGCCAATCTCTTGATTCCGGCCATGCCCGGCGTGGCTCCCGACATCCAGCGGGCAAGCGTGGCACTCATCTGCATCGGGGCATCGGTCTTCATATTGCGTCGCGCCACGATTCTGCAGCTGGTGGGGGTGCTGGTGGCCGAGAACGGTCTCGCGTTGGCCGCAGTGTCCATTGCCGGCGGCATGCCCGCTGTGGTCGAGCTCGGCGCTCTCTTCGATCTGACGCTCGTGATCTCAGTTGCGATTGCGTTTCACAACCGGATTTACGCCGTCCTCGGATCGGGGGACAGTGCTCTACTCACAGAACTCCGTGATTGACCTGGTGGGCGCCTTGTCGCCGCTGCTAGCCCTGGCTGGGGCGGCGGTGATTCCCCTCGCCCCACCAAGCCTGACGCACCGACTAAACCGCTTATTCGCGGTGGTGGTTGCGACCGCCGCTCTGGGGACAGCGGTGGCCGGCGCTGCGGGGGGGCAGAGCCAAGCTGGGTGGATACAGCTCGATCCCTTTGGCTCCGTCTTCCTGCTTGTGAATGGGCTGATCGGCGGCGTCAGCGCGTTCGTGTCGCCGGTCTATCTGGCGCACGAACAGCGCGGACTATTCGCCAGCGGATCGCGGTGGTACTACCTGGGTCTCTACCTCTTCTGGGCCGCCCTGCTGGCTATCCCGTTGGCAGCGAACCTGGGAGTTGCGTGGCTGTTGATTGAGACGACTACCGGAGCCTCGGCCCTGCTGGTCGCCTATTCGGGCAAGCGGCGTGCCCTCGAAGCCGGCTGGAAATATCTTCTGCTGACGACTTTCGGCCTGACGGTGGCGTTGCTCGGCATCGTGTTCCTCTACGCCGCGGTGGCGCCTCGCGGTGATGGGCTGTCGACCCTGGATTGGTCGGCGCTGCGCGCGGCCGCTCCGGCCCTGCCGCACGAGACAACCGTGGTCGCGCTTGTCCTCATCATCGGCGGGCTCGCCGCCAAGATCGGCTGGGCACCGGTCCACCACTGGCTGCCTGATGCCCACAGTGAGGCCCCGGCTCCTGTGAGTGCGATGCTTTCGGGCGCCCTCCTGCCGAGCGTGATGCTGATCGCTTGGCGGGTTCAGGCGGCCATCAGCCCCGCTTCGGGCGCGGGTACCTCACGGACCTTGTTCGTCGCCTTTGGGCTCACCTCACTGGCGGTTGCCGTCCCCTTTCTCTGGCGGCCGATGGCCATTAAGCGTTTGCTTGCGTACTCGAGCCTCGAGCACGTCGGCATCCTGGCTCTCGGCATCGGATTCGACCAACCCCTGGCCTTTGCCGGCGTGATCCTCCACGTCTGGGGTCATGCGCTTGCGAAGTCGCTTGGCTTCTATGCGACGATGCCGATCTTCCGCCTGCAGCCGACCGCCGTCCGCCGCCCGGCCGCCGGAATCGCGCGGCTGAGTCCCGACACGGGTACGGCGCTGGGGGTCAGCATTCTCAGCCTGAGCGGGCTACCGCCCTCGCCCCTGTTTTTCAGCGAGCTGTTCATCCTTCTGGGCGGCATGACCGCGCACCAGTATGCTGTCGTCGCCGCTGCTGCGGTGATGCTCGCGCTCGGCTTCATCGGCCTGGCCCACCAGCTGCTCGAGGCACTTTTGGGCCGGCCCCGACGAGACGTCCTGGATGGCGCGGCGCGGAGCCGGATACGCGCTTTAAGCCTGGCGGCCGGAGCCGGTCTGGTGGCGCTCTCGTTGCTCGCCTACTACCTGCCCGGTTCCAATTTCCTCCAAGCGTTCACGCGAGCGGCATCGTGAAGCTTGAGGTCGAGCGAGTGCCGGTGAGCCGGTGGCGAGAAACAGTCGTCGAGCGGGTGGCCGGTGGCTCTCGCTTCGGGTCGCTCCATGCGACCGATGGCGGCGAGGTTCGCGTGCTCTTAGTTGAGCCGGACGGGCAGTGCAGGCTCCTAAGTACCAGTGGCAGGAGGCTGGAGAGCATCGTGGAGGAGGTGGGGGCAGCAAGTTGGGCTGAGCGCGAGGCGCACGATCTGTACGGGATCGACTTCGACGGCCACGAGCCAATGCGACCCCTTATCGACCACAGCGACGGCGAGTGGCGGGTGCCGGTCACGGGGGGTGGTGTCCACCAAGTGGCGGTAGGTCCGATCCATGCCGGTGTCATCGAATCTGGGCACTTCAGGTTTCATGCTGTGGGCGAGCGGATCCTACTGCTGGATCTCCGTCTCTTCTATAAGCATCGGGGGCTGGAGAGGGCATCCGAGGGTGCCCCACTCGGTGAGGCGATCGTCTATGCGCAGCGGGCCTGCGGCACGTGCGCGGTAGCCAACTCGCTGGCTTACACCCTAGCCGCCGAAACGGTGCTCGGTCTTGAATCGCGCCCGGCGATCGTCCGCGCGCGGACCGTGCTGCTCGAGTTGGAGCGCCTCTACAACCACCTGAATGACCTTTCAGCGATCTGCGCGGGCGTTGGCTTCGCTGCCGGCAGCATGGCTTTCGCTGCCTTGAAAGAGCGTGCGCAGCGTCTCAATCGGGCCATTTTCGGGCACCGATTCCTCTTCGACACGGTCACGGTAGGGGGAAGCCGAATCCAGGTCTCCGCCCCTGAATGCCGCCAGGCTGCCGGGGAGGTGGCGGCGATTGTGGCAGATGCCGCTAGCGCCTGGAGGGAGTTGTTGTTCAACGGATCTGTGCAGGACCGGCTGCGCGGAGTCGGCTTCCTCACCCGCCAGCAGGCGGTCCGGACGGGAGCGGTTGGGCCGGTCGCACGTGCTTCGGGCCTCGAGCAGGATGCCCGGACCGGTTCTACCGAGCTCAGCTACACGGGATTCCGACCATCTGGGCTGGCCAATCCGGCTGGTGACGTCTCCGCGCGAGCGGAGCTGCGACACGTTGAGCTTCAGGCTATCGGACGCCTGCTGGCCGAACTGCTTGAGGATGGGCTCGAACCGGATCAGGCTTCAGGCCGCCTGCGGGAGCAGCGGATGGGCTGCGGGCGTGTGGAGAGTCCGCGGGGAGAGACCGTCTGCGTCGTCGAGGGCCGGTCCGGTCGGGTCCACCGATTCCATCTCAGAACTGCTTCTTACGCGAATTGGCCCGGCCTGGCCGAGGCTGTTCCAGGGAATCTCCTCCCCGAATTCCCGCTGATCAACAAGAGCTTTGAGCTCTGCTACGCCTGCGTCGACCGCTGATGTTTGTGCTGCTCCGAGATCTCAACCGTCTCCGAGTTCAGATCGGCCTCCGGCGACCGGGATCGGGCTCGCTCGCGATCCGCCATGTGGACGCTGGCTCCTGCAATGCGTGTGAGAGCGAGCTGAACAGCGCGGCCAACCCCTTCTACGATCTCCAGCGCTTCGGATTGAACGTCGTTGCCTCTCCCAGGCATGCCGACGTGTTGCTCATCACCGGTCCTGTAACCCGGCGCATGCGCGAGCCGCTGCTGCGCGCATACGCCGCCATGCCGGAGCCGCGGCTGGTCGCGGCACTCGGCGACTGCGCGCTCGGCTGCAACCTGCTTGGCCTCCGTGAGGAGCAGCTTGATGGAGTGGAATCGGTGCTTCCGGTCGACATCCGCATCGCTGGCTGCCCCCCCAGCCCCGACGTGATCGCGACCGCGCTGCAGGCCGCGCTGGCAGGGCGAGGCCGCAGGTCGTCGAAGCGCCAGGCTGTGCCGCCGCCTCAGAGCAACCAAAGTCCGTGAGTGGGTGCACGTCCGCACCGGCATCTCGACCGATGCCACCCTCGGATCGTGCGTCTAAGACCAAGTGCTGGGGGGTAAGTCTGGGTCCTCGTACGGCTTCGGGCGTTCCGACGAGACCAGTGGGTAGAAGACCTGGTGGCAAGAGAGCGAGTCAAGCGCCCGAATCAATCCGAGGATCCAGAGCTTCGGCCTGACTTTCATGGGCAAGGAGCAGCTGGTAGCTGGGCCCAGACATGATCCTTGACGTCTTCCGCCTGGGATGGGCGTTCAAGCGGAGCAACTGATCCTCATTCGGGCTGTCCCTGGAGATTGGACATTGCGGTCGCCGGAGATGAGAAGGATTCCGTGGACGTCGAGTTGGTAGCGGAATCGTTCCTGACCGATCTCGAAGATGCGATTCGACAGCCCTGGAGGACCCCGCCACATCGTGTCCTTGGCGGACCGGGGGTGCACTCTCAGAAACCGCTCGCCGCGCCCATTCCCAGAGCGACTCCGACGGCGGACGAGGCCAACACCTTCCGGGGTCAGGCGCGGACCTCCCGGGCTCGCGTTCGCGCTGGGCAGCCGGCCAAAGCGCGTGCCAGATCAGCGGATGGCGGTCGAAGTCAGTTCGGTTTCCTTGGACATGGCCTGAAGCTCATCCAGATGGGCGTCGAACATGGCTCGAGCGACGTCAAGAATCTGATTCACCTGCTCATCGCGGATTCGGTAGTAGATCTGCGTCCCCGCCTTTCGGGTCTGGACAAGATTTTTCATCCGCAGGATCGACAGCTGCTGGGAGACCGTTGAGCCTTCGCTGCCAAGGGCCAGCTGGAGTTCGCTGACGCTCTTCTCGCCATCGCGCAACAGCTCGAGCATGTGAATGCGAGCGGGATGGGCGAGGGCTTTGAAGAGGTCCGCTTTGAAGCCTTGTAGAGATTCACCCATAATCTGGGTAAGAATATCACAATATTAAGAGATGGCCAGATAGCGGGCCTTCGCGGCTGCCCCCCTGTGCGGTCGTTCGCGAGACATCGAATATACCTCTTGTCGCTAGTACAACGTAACGCCTAATCGTTGA
>CAXMLP010000220.1:0-4971 GCA_964194225.1 uncultured bacterium
CCCGCCAGTTCCTGCCGCGCGGGGCCGAGGCGAGCGTCCTGCTCACCGCCGGGATCGGCTACCTGGGCGCTGTCGCCGATGACCAGGCCCGCTGGTCGGCGGGCTTTCGCCGGCTCCTCGACTCCCTGAGCTGTCACCTCCAGGTTGTCATGCGGTTCCGGAATGTTTCAGGCGGCCATCCGGAAGGCCAGCGGCGGGAGGTGCTCGTGGTCGTCGCGCAATCGGGCGCGACCGCGTTGACCGAAGCGCTCCGGGCTATCGGGCTGACGGTGGGGGTGGGACAGCCCCTGGATTCGTCGAGCACCTTCGGGCGAGAGACGGCGCGGGCGTACCGCAACACCGGTGGCTGGCATCGAACCTTTTATGTCGAGCGCTTTCCCGGTGGCGAATTGGAGCCTGGCTGGGTGCTGAGACTCGTGCCACCGGGCGTCGACGCGGACATCTCTTGGCACATCGACGCCATGGCAACGGGGTGGGCGGTGGACTTCCTCCAGCGACAGCTCGCGCAGCTTCGCGCCAGCCAGCTCGAAGGGCAGAGCAGAGGGGTGTCGGACACCGACCTCGCAGCTGCCCTGCCCGCCGCCGCCGACCTCCAGCGCAAGCTCTCCGCCAGCCAGGAGCGTGCCTTTCACCTCGCTGCCTACATCACCGTGTCTGCCGCCGACGAGCCCTCCCTCGATGAAGCCGCGCAGCGGGTCGAGGACGCCGCCCGCGCGTCCCTGTGCACCATCAGGGCCGCCACCTTCAGGCAACTCGAAGGCCGGCTCGCCACCCTCCCGACCGGATTCGACAGGCTTGGCAAGCAACACATCGTCGACACCTCGTCGCTGGGCACGCTCTTTCCGTGGCTCGAGGCCGAGGTCTTTGACAGCCAGGGCATCGCAGTCGGTCACAGTCGAGCCACCGCCACGCCGGTCCAGATCGACCCCTTCGACAGCAACCACCACGAGAACGCAAACATCGCGGTGTTCGGCCACTCGGGCGCGGGCAAGACCTACCTGCTGTCCACCATCGCGCTGGCGGCGGCGAGTGCCGGCTGGCAGACATTCATCATCGATCCCGAACACGAATACGGTCCCCTCGCTCGCGCAGCAGCCGGCGCCGATGTCCAGTTGGCGCTCGGGAGCGGCCATTCCCTGAATGTCATGGACATGCGCGGCGACAGCTCGGACGAGCAACAGCTCGGGCCTGCGGTCGCCGACACGGTGGATCTCATCGAGACGATCTGCGGCGGAATGGATGAGGCTGAGAAGGCTCTTCTGGAGGCAGCGGTCCGCCTCACCTACCAGGAGGTCTCGGCCCCTGTCCTCGGTGATGTGGCGGCGCGGCTGCCCGATTCAGCTCGCGTTGCCCGCATCCTGGCTCGCTGGGTGCGGGGCAGCCTCGGCGCGATGTTCAGCCGGCCGACCAATGTGAACCTGGACGTCCCCCTGGTCGCCTTCGGCATGCGCGAGCTGCGCGAGGAGATGATCGGTCCGGTTCACTTCCTGCTTGCGGAGGCTCTCTGGCGCCGGTTTCGCGATCGCTCCCGGCGTCGCCTCCTGGTGGTGGACGAGCTCGCCCTCCTGTTCGAGGATCCGGTGATGCGGCGGTTCGTGGTCCGCCTTGCCCGGCGGATTCGAAAGTACGACGGCGCGCTGGTCTTCGCCACCCAGAACGCCGGCGATCTCCTCGGCAGCGATGCCGGGATGGTGGTGGCCACGAATCCCGCGATCAGGTTCTTCGGTGCTCAGCGGCCGAGTGAGGCCCAGAAGCTTCAGCGAGCGTTCCAGCTGAGCGACATCCAGCGGCAGGGTCTCGAAACCGCTCGCCGGGGCGAGTTTTTGCTTTCGGCAGGTCACCGGCGTCTGCCGATCCAGGTCAAGGCGGAAGCCTGGCAGGAGGAGATCATGAAGGTGCCTCGGTAGACTTTGCACGGTGTCCGCGCTGATCGAGCTCGACGGTCGTCGACTCGCGGTCACGTGGTCCGATCAGGCAGTCCTGAAAGACATCAAGGCCGTCTGTCAGGTCGGCGCGAAACAGCACGTTGGCGGCGCGTGGACGGGGGACAGCGAGCTGTGGACGGCGACCTGTGGACCATTTCAGGTGTCGCTCGCCGCCAGGGTGGAGGCCGACCGGGTGACCCTCAGCCTCGAGGTCACTGCCCGCGAAGCTGCCGAGGTTACCAGGGTTGGTCTGGCCTGCCGCCCGGAGCTGGCGGGTGAAGCCCCAGGCTGGTGGATCTACAACGGCTACCAATCATGGGACGCCGCTGATGTGATCAAGGCGTCGGCAGCGCGCCGGTCCTCGTGGTGGACCTGTGCCGTCGCCGATGTCGGGGGTAGTGGGATAGCGGTGGCCAGCGAGTCGGCAGCCCGGTTGGCGACCCGCTTCGACTTCCGGGACGGGGAGCTCAGCATGGTCCAATGCGCTCCCACCGGCGCCGCCCCGATCATCTGGTCAGCCCAGCCCGGCGACACGCTTCGCCTGGAGTCGTTGGTGGCGACAGCCTCCTCGGCGGTTTGGGCGGCTCTCAAGGAGGTGGCCTCGGGCGAACCCCGCCGGGCAGCCGTGCCGGTCGGCTGGTTGAGCTGGTATCACTACGGCCCCTGGGTGAGTGAGCAGGACGTCATCGAGAATTCCCGGATACTGGCCGACGGCCTGCTCAGAGGCCTCGGTTACAACTCGGTGCAGATCGACGACGGCTGGCAGCAGGCTTATGGCGACTGGACACCGAACACCAAGTTCGGGAGCGGGCTGGGCCAGGTGGCCGGGAAGCTGGCGGCTGCAGGACAGACCGCCGGCGTCTGGACCGCACCCTTCCTCGTCAGT
Organism: uncultured bacterium; assembly: GCA_964194225.1. GTDB lineage: Bacteria > Chloroflexota > Dormibacteria > Dormibacterales > Dormibacteraceae > CAXMLP01. The sequence goes on from CAXMLP010000220.1 coordinate 2,812, forward strand.
GCCAGCGCGGACCTCGCGGAAACGGCCGGCGACGAATGGTTCGTGAAGGATCCCATCAGCGGTGAACGGCTGATCGATCCTGTCCACCTGTCCTTCGGGCCGATGTATGTCCTGGACGCCCGGCGGCCCGCGGTATGCGACCACCTCGAGCAGGTGTTCCGAAGCCTCCATGACACAGGCATTCGCTATTTCAAGATCGACTTCCTGTACGCCGGCGCCTACGCCGGACTCGAGGGCCTGCGGGCGGGGGTGGAGGCGATTCGCCGGGGGGTGGGGAACTCCTACATCCTCGCCAGCGGAGGGCCCCTCCAGCCACTGGCCGGTTTGACCGAGGGCTGCCGCATCGGCCAGGACACCGCGACGCCCATCTACGACTTCGACACCGGTCAGCCGCTGGCGAAGATCTTCGGCGACGAGATCCTCTGGATCGCCCGCAACATCGCCTGCCGGCACTTCCTTGATGGCTGGTACCAGCTCGATCCCGATGTCGCGCTGGTCGGGGCCAACCTCACCCTCGGTCAGGCGCGGCAGCTGGTCACCGCCGTGGCGCTCAGCGGGGGGCCATTCTTCGCCAGCGACGCCCTCCTCCAGCTCGAGCCCGAGCGCCTCGCGCTGCTGACCAACCCGGATGTGTTGAGCCTTGTCGGAGGTCCGCCGGCAGTCCCGGATTGGGAGCCCGACTCGGAGCAACTGGCGAGCATCTGGAGGCGCAATGACGGTGTGCTGGCGGCCTTCAATTGGACCGGAGGCCCGCGCCGGCTGGTGGTCGATGCGCCCCAATCGGGAGGGGTCCGGGACCTCTGGACCGGGCAGGCTGTCGACCTTTCCACCGGGGTCGCCCACCTCGAGCTGCCTGAAGCGGGAGTGCGCCTTTTGAAGGTGGATGGAGGGGGTAGGCTAAGCGCGTGGCTCGAGTGATTCACCACCGGCTGCACGGCTTGCCTCCTGCCCATGTGGAGCGACTCGAGACGCAGGTGGAGCGGCTGGCCCGGGCGCGGGAGTGGCGCAGCGACCCGGTCTGGATGGCGAGCGGCCGCTCGAGGACCCTTTTCCTTTCGGAGTACTACCGGCACCTCGTCGACGCGGAAGGTGCTGACGTCTCAGCGGGCGGCTTTCTCAAGATGCAGGGCGATGAGACCGACGCTCTCGTCCTCCTTTTCTTCCTCCGCGACCTGAGCGCCGAGTACGGTGTCCGCGCGGTCTGGAGAGATGAGCAGAACCCCCTGCTCAAGCTCCGTTTCATGGAGTTCCGGCGCGGGCTCCTGAAGACCGGGCAGACCCTGGAGGACCACTTTGCCAAGCGGCCGGTGATCAAGAGGGTGCAGGGCCAGGCGATCCACTTTTACCCGCCGGGGTTCCGGGTTCATTCGAGAGCTGTCGGGTCGGATCGCTGGGGTTACTCGCTCCAGGGGCTGCGGGCCTTTGCCCCCAGCCTGCTCGAGGCCGAGCGCGAGGCACTCAAAATCCTGCGAGGGCTGCGTCGTCTCAGCTGAGCTGCTGGACGAGCGTGAGGGTCGCCTCGAGGCGGGGGACGGCACCGGTCTCAACTGGCATGCCTGGGTGCCGGTCGCTCCCCGGCTGACCCTCGCCGTCATCCCGGGACACGGGGAGCACGCCGGCCGCTATGACGTCTTGGCCCGGGCGATGGCGAACCACGCCATTGCAACCTACGCGCTCGACATTCGCGGCCACGGCCGCAGTGACGGCGCCCGCGGTCACACCATGAGCTGGGATGACGTGATCGGCGATGCCGTCACCTTCCATTCCATGGTGAAGGCGGCGGCGAGCGGCGAGGTCGTGCCGCTGGGACACTCGGTCGGCGGGTCCATCCTGCTCAGCGCGATCATCCGCGGCCGGCTCCAACCAGCGCGATTCGTGGTTTCCAGCCCGGCCCTGCGCGTCAGGGCACGCGTGCCCGCCTGGAAGCTGACGCTGGGCCGGGGAGCCTCTCGCTTCACGCCCTCCCTGGCCATGAGCACCGAGTTGAATGCTGACCACATCTCCAGAGATCCCACCGTGGTGGCTGCCTACCGAGCGGACCCCCTGACCCACGACAGGATGTCGGTTCGCTTCTACACGGAGTGGCAGGGGGGCCACGCCCAGATCAAGGATCCGGGCGGGGGGAGCAAAAGTCCCCCCTCCTTTTTAACAACTCCCCCC
>CAXMLP010000221.1:0-1813 GCA_964194225.1 uncultured bacterium
CGAGGTAGACGCCGGCGGTCACCATGGTGGCGGCGTGGATCAGGGCGGAGACCGGCGTGGGCCCCTCCATCGCGTCGGGCAGCCAGGTGTGGAGGGGAAGCTGGGCAGACTTGGCGATGGCGCCGACGAGGAAGAGGAAGGCGGCCAGCTCGAGGGTCGGATTGTCGACCTTCGGGATCGCCTTGAATACGCCGGAATAGGTTGTGGCGTGGTAGCTGAAAAAGACCACGAAGGTGCCCAGGATCATGCCGATGTCGCCGATCACATTCATGACGAATGCCTTGCGGGCCGCGAGGACCGCCGTGATGCGCCAGTAATAGAAGCCGATCAGCAGGTAGCTGGAGAGGCCCACCAGCGCCCAGCCGACGATCAGGAAAACGAAGTTGCCGGCGAGGACCAGCAGCAGCATCGACGTCACGAACACGTCCATGTAGCAGAAGAATCGGGCGAAGCTGGCATCGTTCTCGTGTGCCATGTAGCCGACCGCATAGGTGACGATCAGGCCGCCGACGCCGGTGATGACCAGGCACATGAAGAGCGAGAGGTGATCGGCGATGAGATTGAAGGGCAGCTCGAACGAGCCCACGCGGATCCAGGTCCAGTAGGTGACGTCGGCGTCCACCCGGCGCGCGTAGGCGAAGACGACTGCCGCGAAGGAGAGCCACACCGTCCCCGGCCCGACGATCTTGGTCATGAGGCGCGGCCAGCGCCAGCCGCGCCCGGCCAGCAGCGCACCACCGGCGGCCGGCAGGAGCAGGATCAGCAGGGGCAGCCAGTGAGTGCTCAACCGTGCAGCTCGCTGAGCTCGTCGATGTCCTCCACCTGGCGGAGCTTGAAGATGTCGACCAGGATGCCGAGCCCGATCACCGCTTCGGCCGCAGCGACGGTCATCGACATCAGAGCGAACAGCTGGCCGTCGAGGTTTTGGAGCTGGCGGCTGAAGGTGATCAGGGTCAGGTTGACCGCGTTGAGCATCAGCTCAACGCAGATGAGAACGACCAGCGGGTTGCGCCGGACCAGGATGCCCATCGCGCCGATGACGAAGAGCACCGCGCTGAGGATGAGAAACCAGGAGGTCTCGATCGACTCGCCGCCAATGGTGAGCGTGCCCGCCGCGACGAATCTCACGCGCGCCGTTCCCGGCTCAGGTAGATCGCGCCAACCGCCGCGACGAGGAGGAGAAGCGAGGTCAGCTCGAAGGGGTAGAGGTAGGTGGTGAAGAGGCCGAAGGCGACATCCTCAACGCTGCCGAAGAGGCTGAGGGAGTTTGCCTCGGGGGTGTGAAAACGGAGATTGCCGACGACACTGCCGAGCAGTGACGCGAGGAGGATTCCAAAGCCGCCGGCGACCACCAGCGCCAACCACCACTGGCGGGGCAGGCGCTCGGTGGCCAGCTCACGAACCGGCCCCAGCAGCGCTATCACAAAGAGGAAGAGCACCATCACGGCACCGGCATAAACGATGATCTGGGCCGCGAAGAGGAACTGTGCGCTGAGGATCAGGAAGAGCACCGAGAGGGCGAACATCACCAGCACCAGGCTGAGGACGCTGTTGATCGGGTTCCGGCCGAGGATCACGCCGAGGGCGCCGGCGACGGCGAGGAGCGCCGCTACCAGGAAGATGGCGGTGATCAAGCCTGGTCCCGATCCGCCGGGGGCGGCGTCCCCGTCAATTCGCGAGGATCGGGCTCGAGCAGCCTCTCCTTTGTGTAGATGAACTTCTCGCGACTGTCGTCCGCCAGCTCGTATTCGGGGCCGAGCACGATCGCCTGGACCGGGCAGGCCTCCTCGCAGTAGCCGCAGAAGATGCAGCG
>CAXMLP010000222.1:0-4555 GCA_964194225.1 uncultured bacterium
GCCCTGGACCGACGGCATGCGCCGCCAGATCGAGGCGGGGTTGGGACTGGAAGCGTTTGACATCTTTGGGCTGACCGAGCTGGGTGGGCCCGGAGTGGCCGTGGAATGTTCCCGCCACGAGGGGCTGCACATCTTCGAAGATCACTTCCTGGCTGAGGTGGTCGACCCCGACAGCGGCCGGCCCCGGGCACCCGGTGAGGAGGGGGAGCTGGTCCTCACAAGCCTCACCCGGCGAGCGTCTCCCGTGGTTCGCTACCGCACCCGGGACCGTGTGGTCCTGCTTGATGAGCAGTGCGGGTGCGGGAGCCCATTCCGGCGGATGTCGAAGCCGCGCGGGAGAACGGACGACATGCTCATCGTCCGCGGGGTCAACGTGTTTCCGAGCGCGGTCGAGGAGGTCCTGCTGACAGTTCCCGGCCTGAGTGGCAACTATCAGATCGGCATCGATCGAAGCAGCGGCCAGCAGGACCGGCTCACCGTCCTCGTGGAGGCGGCCGCCCGGGTGCATCTCCAGTCGGTTGGCGAAACGGCCCGCGCTCGGCTGCGGGAGTTGATCGGCATCCGGGCGGAGGTCACGGTGCTGGAGCCCGGGACCCTGCCGCGAAGCGAGGGAAAGGCGAGGCGGGTGGTCGATCGCGGCGAGCTGAAAGGCGGCTGAGCGGACCGGGGCTACCTGAGCAGGATCGTGGGCGTCGTATAGGGCCCGGGAGCTGAGTAGGCGTAGATCAGAGCCGGCGCTCCCATCAATGTCATCGTCTTCTCGGGGACCGCGCCGAGCTTCTCCGCCACCCGGATCGAGGCCGCGTTCTCCGGTCTGATCAGGCTGATCAGCCGCGTCGTGCCGAGTGACTCGTAGGCCATCCGGATCACCGCTGTGGCCGCCTCGGTGGCAAAGCCTCGGTTCCAGCTGTCCCGGCCGATCAGCCAGCCCGCCTCCATACCCGGCCATCCCTCGGGGTTGATGATGCCCACCCGGCCGACGAAGCGGCCCGTCGCTTTCTCCTCGCACGCGTAGAGCCCGAAGCCCCGGAGCACCCAGTGTCCCAACGCGGACGCCATGCTTCGCCACGCCTCGTCGCGACCCAGGGTCCGACCGTCGCCGATGTAACGCATGACCTCGGGGTTGGCGCACATCCGGGCGTATTCGTCGAGGTCCGATTCCAGGAATTGGCGCAGGAAGAGGCGCTCGGTGTGAAGGTTGTCGGGCGCTTCGATCATGTGCGGGCGGCCGATCACGTCGCCACCTCCGAACGATCTCGGCCGCTGGCCAGCTTCTCACCCCAGCCGGGCTGGAGGTCGAGGAAATGGTCGTCGGCGGGTTGCTCGGGGAAGATCTTGTGCGGATTGAGGATTCCCTGCGGGTCGAACAGGTCCTTCAGCTTGCGCCACCAGGCGATCGCTTCGGGCCCGTGTTCGAGGACGGCGAAATCGCGTTTGAGGGCCCCCAGGCCGTGCTCGGCGGAGATCGTGCCGCCCAGCTCGACCGCGTCGCGGAAGATCTGCGCGGCAATCGGGGCCACCAGGTGCCGCTGCTCCTCATCGAAGACGAGGGTGGGGTGGAGGTTGCCATCCCCGGCGTGGGCCACGGTCGGCATCCTGATGCCGTACTTGAGGCCGAGCTCGTGGAACCGGTGGACCATCTCGGGGATTTGCGAGATCGGCACCGCCACGTCCTCGCTGAAGACGTTCTTGCGCTGGGAGACCAGCACCTGGCCGAACTGGCGGCGGGCGTTCCAGATCCCTTCCCGTTCGGCCGGGGACTGGGCGACGCGATTGTCCACGCCATCCAGGATCTCGACCATCTCGGCGAGCTGGATGAGGACCTGCTCGGCATCGTTGCCGTCCTGCTCGATGAGGAGAACAGCGTCGTGATCGGGCTTGAAACCAGGCGGGAGGAAGTCCCCGACGAACTGCAGTGCCTCGCGATTCATGAACTCCAGCGCCGCCGGGAAGTGGCCCGACTGAAGCACTCGCCGGACTGCTTGCGCGGCGGCCTCGATGGTTGCGAAGCCGACCATCGCCGTGGCGTGGTGGCGGGGCCGGGGGATGAGTTTGACGATCACCTCGGTGACGATCCCGAGGGTGCCCTCCGACCCGACGAAGAGCTGGATCATGCGGTAGCCGGACGAGCGTTTTCGGATGGGGCCGCCAAGCCTGAGCACCTGGCCGTCGGCCAGGACCACGGTCAGCCCGACCACGTAGTCGGAGGTCAGTCCGTACTTGAGGCAGTGCGGCCCGCCCGCATTGCAGGAGACGTTGCCCCCGATGGTCGAGATCAGCTTGCTGGCCGGGTCGGGAGGGTACATCAATCCCACCTCAGCCGCCGCCGCGTCGAGATCGCCGTTGACCACCCCGGCGCCGGCGAAGGCCATCAGGTTGCTCGCGTCAATTCGCAGCTCGGTCATCCGCTCGAGGCTGAGCACCACCCCAGCGGCCAGTGGAACCGGGCCACCGACCAGCCCGCTCCCGGCCCCCCGGCTGGTGACCGGCGTCTTCGTCGCGGCGCAGAGCCTGACCACCCGAACCACCTCCTCGGTGGAGCCGGGGAGCACGGCGGCGAGCAGCGAGTGCTGAAGAAAGGTGCCGTCGTGCTCGTAGTTCTCGATCCGGGAATCGGTGATGAGGTTGGCGTCCCCGACCACCGCCCGGAGCTCTCGGAGCAGGTCTATAGCTTTGCCATCTCCAGCTCGACCCCGGCCAGGAGCCGATCTGCGGCGTGGTCGTCGTAAACGCGCCGGTCGTAGCAGAGGGTGACGAAACAGCGGCCGTCGGACCGGACGCTCCCCGGCGCCAGGATGCCGGGCTGGCCGGGGTTCACCAGGGGGAAGGCCATCAGGGCGCCGCCGCCGCCGACGTTGGTGACGGTGAACTTGCCGTCGAGGACATCCCCTGGGGTGAGTCGATTTTCGCGGGCACGGGTGGCGAGATCGTCGATGGCGGCGGAGATGTCGCTCGGGGAACGTTCCGCGGCTCCCTTCACGACGGGGACCAGCAGACCATCGGGAAACTCGACCGCGATCCCGATGTTGTCGATCGCCGCCGCCGCCGCCAGCGCCTTGACGAAGTAGGCGGTCCAGCTGCCGTTGCGTTGAACAGCGGCCAGGTTGAATTCGCGGACGCAGGCGCCCTGCGGGATCGTCGCCCTCGACTCCTGCATCCGCTCGGCGATCCGCCGGCGCATCGGTGTCAATCCTGCCTTTTCGCCTGCCTTTTCGCCTGCGGTATTGCCGCCCGGCGGCTCGGCCCCGCTTGCGGGCGGAACGGGCCGGTCCGCTTGCCCTCCCGCGGCCTCGCCGATTCGCGCGAGCACGGTGCCGACGTCGACGGTCTCGCCCTCCGCGACGAGGATCTCGATGACCACACCGGAGGCCGGGGATTCGAGCTCCGAGTTGACCTTGTCAGTTTCGATCTCAACCAGCGGCTCGCCCTTGGCCACCGCGTCACCCTTGCCCTTCAGCCAGCGGCTGACGGTGCCCTCGACCAGGGTGTCGGCAAGTTTGGGGAGCTTGAAATCCACTTGGGCCTCCAATTGTCGCAGCCGGAGCCGGCTTCGGCTGCCGAGGATCAGTTCCCGGGCGTTGGGGCAGGCGTCGTGAAGATTGGGCTGGTTGTCACCTTGCCGAGGGCCGGATCCTGGTAGGAGGTCGGCGCGGAGAGAGCCGTGTAGAACCAGTCATTGAATGTCCTCGCCCGCTCGAGGAGTGCCTTGGGTTCAGCGTTGAGCGCGTAGGGCTGCCGGGGCAGGTAGTCCTGGTCATTGGGGCTGAGATAAAAATCGTCGGTGCCATAGAGGCTCGTCGAGGCGTAGGAATAGATTGCGACACCGAGCGCCCGGTTGCCCCGCGGCGTCGGTTCTAATGCCGCCCGCATCTGGCTGATGGTGTCCTCCGGATAGTTGAGGAAGGCGCCGATGCCCACCAGCAACCGCCCCTTGCCCTGGTGATCCTTCTCCCACGCCGTCCAGTTGCGGAACCAGCCCTGCTGTTTGGGGCTGGAGTCCCGGTCGTAGTTCATCGGGAGACCCAGGTCGAGGTAACCGTTGGCGAGCCAGCCCGCCCAGTCCTGGTAGACCTCGGTGTAGGTGCGCGATCTGCGCCATTCCTCATCGGATTCGGGCCCCTTGCCATAGGCGATCAGCGCGCCGCTGAGCTTGACCCGCGGCCAGCTCTTCACTATGTCCTCGTGGAGCTCGCGCACAAACGTGGTCAGCTGGTCGCGCCGCCACTGCTCCCAACCCGGGTCGTCGGGCTTCGGTTTGCCGGTGTGAGCCGTGGCCCGGTTATACCGGTCCAGGGCGGCCTGGCTGTATCCCCAATCCCCACCATCCGGGTAGCGGACGAAGTCCATATGGATGCCGTCGATGTTGTAGTTGCGAACGACGGCCATGAAGACCTCATGGGTGTAATCCCGGGCGGCAGGGACGCCGGGGTCCAGGAACCCGCCGGGATCGCCGGCAAAGGTGCGGTTCCCCCATTCGTTTCCGTGCAGCTGGTAGACCTCGCTCGACTTGCCCACGTAGAAGGTGTTGAGCCAGGCATGCACCTCGAGCGGCGGG
>CAXMLP010000223.1:0-6728 GCA_964194225.1 uncultured bacterium
CTCGTACACCACGTGCGTGGACGCTAACCCATGACGCAGCGATGGTACCACCCGATCATCGAGTGCGCACGCTCGGGATGCCGATGCGTTTGGTACATAGTTCAGAGGTGGATTGGAGCGCGGGCCGTTATGAGACGACCGCGGCGCGACTGCTACCGGCCGCGCGATTGCTGGTCCAGCGGGCTGCGCCACGGGCTGGCGAGCGCGTGCTCGACCTTGGTTGCGGCACTGGCAGCGCAGCGCTGCTGGCGGCGCGCCTCGGCGCCCGTGTCACCGGAGTGGACCCCGCGGAGCGGCTCCTGGAAGTGGCTCGTGAACGGGCGCTGGCCGAGCGCCTCGATGTCAAATTCGTCGAGGGCGAGGCGGCTGAGCTGCCCGTCGAGGATGGCAGCGTCGACGTGCTGCTCTCATCGTTCGGGGTCATCTTCGCCCCGGACGCTACCGCCGCCGCCCTCGAGATGGCACGGGTGACAGGACCGCGAGGCCGCATCGTCCTCAACGCGTGGCTCCCCGTAGGAGTTATGGCCAACTTAATTCAGGTCTGCCAGGACGCGGTTTCGAAAGCGCTGGGTGCTCCCGCCGAACCGCCGGGCTTTCCCTGGCACGATGTCGTTCGGCTGACAGAACTCTTCGCACCGTATGGCTTCTCAGTGACCAGCACCGATGAGAGCCTCCCCATCACGGCCGCCTCAGCGCGCGAATACTTGGAGGAGCAGGCCACAGACCATCCCCTCTCAGTCATGGGGCGAGCAGTCATCGAGCGTGCCGGCGATCCTGCCGCGGTGGCGGAGAAAGCTCTCGCTGTACTCGAGGCCGGCAACGAAGAAGCAGACTCGTTTCGAATGACGAGCCGCTACCGGCTGTTGACCGTCGAACGTCTGGTGAGCTCCGACCCGGGCGCTGGATCGGTCGAGCAAGGACCAGCGGGCCGCCTGGCGGCAGGATCACGGAGGTATTGCGGCCGCGTAGTATTCGCCCTCGCCTCCCAGGTTGCGATTGGTGGGCGGTGAGGTGGGCGGTGAGGGAGTCGAACCCCCGGCCTCCTCGGTGTAAACGAGGCGCTCTAGCCAGCTGAGCTAACCGCCCGAACCTAGCCGGGACTCTCCTCAGGCACCGCCGTTCCCCAGCAGCTCAATGGCACGGTTGAGCTGGGTGTCCAGGGTATGCCCGCGCTCCGGTTTGGCGGCGTCGTAGATGTCCTCGGGCTTCGCCAATTTCAGCTCCACCGTCGGCCTTATGCCCTTCTTCTCAACCGAGCTCCCATCCGGCAGGAACCAGCGGCGGATGGTGATGTGGAGGTCGGAGCCGTCGGGCAGCGGGAAGTCCTGCTGGACCGAACCCTTGCCGTAGGTGAGCGTCCCCACCAGGCGGGCGCGGTGATGGACCAGCAACGACCCGCTCACCATCTCCGAGGCCGAGGCGGTGTCCCCGTTGACCAGGACCGCAACCGGGATCGTGGGCGCCAGCGGCCTGCCCGTCACCTGCTTGCGGTCGACGTGTCCCGCCCGATCGCGCAGCTCGAAGGCTTCCCCGCTGGCCACGAACTGACTGATGATGTGCTGGGCGGCGTCAATGAAGCCCCCGCCGTCATCCCGGAGATCCAGGATCAGACCCTTCTCTCCCGGTAGGCCCTCCTTCAACTGCCTGTCGAAGTCGGCTGCAGTCGACTCCCCGAAGGTGTAGATGCGCAGGTACAGGATGCCGTTCTCAAGGCGCGTCGATCGAACTGATGGAATGGTTATGGATTCGCGCTTGACGGAGAGTTCGAGCCTCTCCCCCATCCGGTTGACGCCCAACAGCACACTTGTCCCCGCCTTGCCGCGGATCAGGTTCGAGGTCTGTTCCGAGGTGAGGCCGTGCAGGTCGCGGCCATCGACGGTGATCAGGACATCGCCTGCCCGCAGGCCGCCGCGCTGGGCCGGCGAGTCGGCGAAGATGTTGCTCACCACCGGATATTCAGCCGCGAAGCCGACCTCGATGCCGATGCCGACGTACTGCCCGGAATAGGTATTCAGCTGCCGTTGATACTCGGTCGGATCGAGGTAATAGGAGAACCTGTCGTCGAGGCTGAGCACCAGGCCGCGGACCGTTCCATGCGAGAGCTTCGAGTAGTTGAAACGCGTGTCGTAATAGTTGTTCTGGATGACCCGAAGCGCCCGCTGGAAGCTGGCCTGGTCAATGCTCCCGGGCGCACTGCGTGTGGCGAGCAGGGGCAGCTGATCGGGGTAGGCCTGGTCCACGAAGACGCCGGCGACCAGCCCCACGGAGAGTCCGGCTGCCAGCAGCAGGGCGACGGCACCGGCCAGCCAGCGGCCTCGCAGCATCAGCAGCCCAGGTAGAGGCAGGGATCCACGTAATTGCCGTTGTAGCGGATCTCGAAATGGAGATGCGGACCGGTGGAGTTGCCGCTGCTGCCCTCGTACGCAATCACCTGGCCACGGTAGACGAGCTGGCCGTTGCGGATCGCAAAGCCGGCCAGGTGCCCATAGACCGTTGTGTAGCCGTTGCCGTGAGTCACGATCGCCAGGTTTCCATAGCCATAGGGGGTGCTGCTTACAGTAACGACTCCGTTGTCGGCGGCCACCACCGGAGTCCCGTAGGGCACCGCGATGTCGATGCCGGTGTGGAAGTGCCGGCTCGGGCAGGAGGGCCAGTAGATCTCAAAGGGATAGGGGCTGCAGCCGAAGCCCTGGCTCAGGATATGGGGGCTCTCCGGCCAGTCGAACTGGCCGGTCCCGCCGCCCGCATTCCTCGCCTCGGCCTCGTAGAGAGCCTGGAGCGCGGTGACCTTGTTGTCGATCTCGGCCTTCTGCTTGGCCAGCAGGTCCGCCTCCGCCTTGTATTGGGCTTCCAGCTGCTGTTGATAGGCGAGAGCCGATCGCTGCTGGGACCGGCTGAACTCGAGCCGGGACTGCTCGCCCTGCTGTCGGTAGAGGAGGTCAGCCTGTTCGGCACGCTGATCGGTGAGCTTGCTGCGCAGACCCTCGATCTCGACCTTCTCCTGCCGCAGGTCACCGAGCAATTGCTTGTCCGAGTGAACGATCGTCTGAGCGGTGATCAGCCTGTCAACCAGCTGGTTGAAGCTGGTGGCGGACATCAGGAGGGCGAGATAGTTGATCGAACCATGCTTTTCCATCGACCGGACCCGCTGACCGAAGAGCTGCTCGCGAACCTCGAGGTGCGCCTGGCGCCGCGTGATGTCGGCTTCCGTGAGGCGGATCCGACCATCGAGAGCCTCGATCTCCCGCTGCGTGGCCTCGACTCGCAGCTGCTGGGCCGCGATCTTCCCGTTGAGCTGCTGGATCAGCTGATACAGAGCACTCATCTTCTTCTCGACATCCTTGATGTCCTTCTGGATCTTGGCCAGCTGGTCAGAGGTGGCCGACTGGCTCTTCTGGGCGTCGAGTAGCTCCTGGCAGACGTAGTCGTCAGGTGCGCATTCAAGTGCCCGGGCTACGCCCCCGGGCAGCAGCGCCAACAGGCAGGCGAGCACGATGAGAAGGGCCAGGGGACGCCGGGTCATGCCGGACCCTCAGATCCTTACAAAGCGGCGGACGCCGATGTAGCTGCCCAGGGCGCCGAGCAGGGCACCGGCCCAGAGCACGTCGCGGGAGAGCTCATTCACAAAACCGGGGTCATAGCCCAGAGGGATGAAAAAGAGGTCCGAGTGAAAGCGGTCGACAAAGGGGCGGTAGGCGAGCATCAGGAGCCCGAGGGCGAGCCCCGCGGCGAGCAGCCCGGTGAGCACTCCCTCGATGACGAAGGGACCCCTCACGAACCACTCGGTCGCCCCGACGAGCTTCATCACCTCAATCTCCTGGCGCCGGTGGTAGACGGCGGTTCGGATCGTATTCATGACGATGAAGACCGAGACCAGCATGAGGATGGCCAGGATGCCGAGCCCGGCCAGGCTCACCCACTGCGAGAGCCGGAGCATCCGGCCGATGAACTCACCCTGGTAATCGGTGGGGTCGTTGCGATCGGCGCCGCGCCATTGCCGGGCCAGCGAATCGATGGCGGCGACGTCGCTGAGCCGCGTGACATGCACCTCGAGCTTGCCGGCCAGCGGGTTGCCCTCGATCTGGCGCGCGATGTCGGCGTTCTGCGGGTCGGCCGCGAAGTGAACGAGGGCCTCCTCCTTGGTGATCAGCCTCACCTCGGCCACTCTGCTGTCTGACCGGAGCTGGTCGACAAAGTCGTAGACCGAGACGGTCGGCGTCCCGTCGGCGATGCTCACCGAGATCACGCTCACGCGCGATTTGTACTGGTCGAGGATGCCCGCGAGCGTGTGGCCGATGAGCAGATTGACGCCCACCAGCCCCAGGATCAGCGTTATCGTCCCCACCGCCGCAAGGCTCACGGCGGCGTTCCGCCAGAAGCTCTGCCAGGCGGAGCTAAGCGCGAAGACCAGATGCCGTGAGAGTCTCATGGTATCCACCAGCTCGGTCATCTCTGACCACCTGCCCGCCGTCGATCGCGACCACGCGGCGGCGCAGCAGATCGACGATGTCTCGATTGTGAGTTGCCATCAGCACCGTCGCCCTGGCCTTGTGATTGATCTGAAGAAAGAGCTGCATGATCTCCCAGCCGGTGGCCGGGTCGAGGTTTCCCGTTGGTTCATCCGCCACGATCAGACGAGGTCGATGAACCAGCGCGCGAGCAATCGCGACTCGCTGCTGCTCGCCACCCGACAGCTCACGCGGGTATTTCTCGAGCTTGCCCGGCAGCCCGACAGTTTCGAGGGCCTCGCGCGTCCGCTCCCGGATCACCGAACTGGGCTCACCGAGCACCCGCAGGGCGAAGGCCACGTTCTCATAGACCGTCAGGCGGGGGAGCAGCTTGAAATCCTGGAAGACCAGGCCCACCTTCCGCCGATAGTGGGGCAGGTGCCGGCGCCGCATCCGACCCAGCTCCTCGCCATCGACGTAGATCTTGCCCCGCGTTGGCTTCTCCTCCCGGACGAGAAGGCGGATGAGGCTGGACTTACCGGCCCCGGACGGGCCGACGAGGAACAGGAAGTCGCCTTGGGGCACCATCAGTGAAACCCCGCGCAGCGCCTCGGTGCCGTTCGGGTACTTCTTCCAGACGTTCTGGAAACTGATGAGGGGCCGGGGACCGGCAAAGTCAGCTTTTAAAACCATAGGCGGGACGTGGAGTGGGACGTTAGGCGGAAAAGCCGTTGGTCGGCGAAGTATAGCCGCGAACCAAAACGAGGTCAAACTCGACCGGCCGTGAATCGTGCAGTCAGGGCCGGGGCAACGCTGCCAGCCGGGCGACGGCCTCGTCGAGTCGCGAGCGCGGGAGCCGCCCGCTCACCACCGCCGCTCGAATCGCCTCGAAGGTGGCGTCGGCAACCGCGAGGTGGTGGGCGACCATCACCATGTCCCCACCGGCGGCGAGGAACTGCACGGCCGCCTCGGGCGTGGCCGTGGTGGCGGTGATCGCTCCCATCTCGAGGTCGTCCGAGATGACGGCCCCCCTGAAGCCCAGTTCACCCCGCAGGAGCGCGATGGTCCGCGCCGAGAGGCTGGCGGGGTGGCTCTCATCGATCGCCGGCACTGTCAGGTGGCCCACGAGGATCAGGTCGGTGCCGTGGTCGATGGCAGCTCGAAAAGGGGGCCAATCGCGCTCTCGGAGCGTCGCCAGGCTGCCCGCAATGGTTGGCAGCTGCTCCTCTGAGCTGACCGGCGTGGAGCCATGGCCCGGAAAGTGCTTGGCGGCCGCCAGCAGGTGGCCGGCGTGGATGCCCTCGACAGCCTCGGCGACCGACCCGGCGACCTGCGCGGGAACCTGCCCGTAGCACCGGCCGGCCATGATCGACCGCCCGATGCTGCAGACGTCTGCCACCGGGCCGAGGTCCACGTCGAAGCCCAGGGCGCGCAGCGCAGCGGCCATCCGGGCGCTCTCATCGCGCCCCGCGGGCCCGCCGGCACAGTGAACGTCCGCCAGGGCGATGCAGATGGCGCCGCCCTCCTGGTCCGTGGCGGCCAGCAGCCGGCGCCGGCTGACCGACCGCAGCTGGGCGATCAGCCGGCTGATCTGGGCTCTGGTGCTGCCGTTGCGATTGCGGTTGATGATCAGCAACCCGGCGTATTGGCGCCGTGTCCACTGCTCCACCACGGCCGGCGACAGCTCACCCTCGAATCCCACCATCATCACGGCCCCGACGGCGTCGTCCAGGGTCAGAGCAACCGTTGTCGGAGGCTGCTCCGCAGTCTGGGTGGGGGTGGGCGGCCGCGTCGCGGCGGACCCCGGGGCGGGTGCGCCGGTTTCCCCTGCTCCCGAACAGGCGAAGGTCAGCGCTGCCAGGAGCAGGAGCGGGCAGGCTGGCCCAACCCGCCGGCGCCAGCTCACCCGGCCGCCGCGCCGCCTTCGGAGAGCCGCCAGCGCAACCAGGCCTCGATGAATTCGTCGATCTCGCCGTCCTCGAGCACCGCCTGCACGTTGCCCACCTCCACCTGGGTGCGGACGTCCTTGACCAGTGTGTAGGGCTGCAGGGTGTAGTTGCGGATCTGCGAGCCGAATTCGGCCGGCATCATCTGCCCCTTCAGGTCATCGATCTGCTTGGCATTGAGCAGCTGCTGCCGGTCGAAGAGGCGGGCCCGGAGCATCTTCATGGCTATCTCTCGGTTCTTGATCTGCGACCGCTCGTTCTGGCAGGTGACGACGATCCCGGTCGGCAGGTGGGTGATGCGGATCGCGGATTCGGTCTTGTTGACGTGCTGGCC
>CAXMLP010000224.1:0-2552 GCA_964194225.1 uncultured bacterium
CGGTGCGCGAGGAGATGCGCGCCAACCTAATCGCCAAGATCCGCAAGGGTGACGCGCTCTTTCCGGGCGTGCTCGGCTACGACCAGACCGTGATCCCGGCCATCGAGAACGCGATCCTCTCCGGCCAGGACATCATCTTCCTCGGCGAGCGCGGCCAGGCGAAGAGCCGCCTGATGCGCTCGCTGACTGAACTGCTCGACCCCGAGGTGCCGGTGATGGCCGGTTGCGAGATCAATGACCATCCGTTCAGCCCAACCTGCCGGCACTGCCGCGACGAGGTGGCAGCCCACGGCGACGAGGCCGTCATCGAGTGGCTGCCCCGCGACCGCCGGTACGGGGAGAAGCTGGCGACCCCGGACACGTCCATCGCCGACCTGATCGGGGAGGTGGATCCGATCAAGGTGGCGGAGGGACGCTACCTGGCGGACGAGCTGACCATCCATTACGGCCTCGTGCCTCGCACCAACCGCGGCATCTTCGGCATCAATGAGCTGCCCGACCTGGCCGAACGAATCCAGGTCGGCCTGCTCAACATCATGGAGGAGAAGGACGTGCAGATCCGCGGGTACCGCCTGCGGCTGCCGCTGGACATCTTCCTGGTTGCCAGTGCCAACCCGGAGGACTACACCAGCCGGGGCCGGATAATCACGCCCCTCAAGGACCGCTTCGGCTCCCAGGTGCGCACCCACTACCCACTCTCGGTCCCCGAGGAGATCGAGATCATGGAGAGCGAGCGCTCCCTGCCCGGGAGCGAGGTCGAGGTATTGATCCCCGCCTTCATGAAGGAGATCGTGGCCGAGATCACACATCACTCCCGGCGCTCGCCGCACATCTCGCAGTCGTCAGGCGTATCCGTGCGCATGTCGATCGGCAATTACGAGAACCTCATCTCCAACGCCATCCGCCGCTCGGTGCGGATCGGCGAGGACCTTGCCGTGCCCCGCATTTCCGATCTCGCCTACCTGGTCGCATCGACCGCCGGGCGGGTGGAGGTGGAGGCGCTCGACGAGGGCAAGGAGGAGCAGGTGCTGGCCCGCATCCAGCGCTCGGCGATCAACTCGGTGTTCGGCAGGCATTTCACCGCCGGTCAGTTCGAGTGGTTGGTCGCCCGGTTCGAGGAGGGCGCCACCCTGGAGGTCGGGGAATCGACGCCCGCGGCCGCCTACACCAGCGTGCTCAAGAGCCCCGCCGA
This sequence comes from uncultured bacterium, assembly GCA_964194225.1. Classification (GTDB taxonomy): domain Bacteria; phylum Chloroflexota; class Dormibacteria; order Dormibacterales; family Dormibacteraceae; genus CAXMLP01. The sequence continues at coordinate 1,193 of CAXMLP010000224.1, forward strand.
GCTCGCCTCCGCCACCAAGCGCCTGGGTGTTCCGGACCGCCCTGAGGCGCAGGCCTCGGTGATCGAATTCCTGCTCGAAGGGCTGCACCTGAACAAGCGCCTCAATAAAGATGAACTGGACGGCCGAGTCCTCTATCGCCGCTAAGGACAGATCCCAGACTGCGCGTGAAATCGCGGCTTGCTTCGGGAGTGAGGCGTCGGTGCCTTCAGTGCGCGATCTGGCTGACTGCCAGGGCCAGAACCATCAGCGCCACCAGGCCGAAGAAGACCAGTTCCAGCCGCACGGCCAACCTCACGCGGCGGACCGCGACCCGGGTTCGGCGACCACACGAATCGCAGTAGGCGGCGTCCTTCTGAAGCGGGGCATGGCAGGAGTCACAGGTGGCCTGACTCATCTCAACCTCAAGTATGCCCGGGGGGCGAAGCGGCCAACCGCGCGGCGGGTGGGGCGCTCTCCCGTACGCTAAGCCCGCTTTGGAGCCCGATCTCAACCTGACGCGCGAGGACGTGCTGAACATGCTGGGTGCCTGCCCGGAGCGCGTCCGCGACTACGTTTCGGGCCTGGATGAGAATCGGCTTGCCTACCGACATGGGCCGGCCTTCCCAACGCTCGGAGAGCTCGTGGTTCACGTCAGCGACACCGGCACCGCGGTCGACGCGGCCCTGCGCCTCGCCTGTCTGGAAGGAACCTCGGACGTCGACGTGCGCTCGGCACTCGAGCCGCCCGGGGAGGTCGGCGAGAGCTCAGGCCCGGCCCTTGCCCGGTTGGCCGACCTGGGCCGGATTCGGCGCCGGACCATGGACCTACTCCGCGGGCTCACCGATTCGGACTGGGAGCGGCCGCTGAGCGACCCCGCCGTGGGCGAGGTGTCAGTGCTCGACTTCTGCCGCCTGGTGGCCGCCCATGAGATGGGCCATCTCTCCCAGGTGCGCAACCTGACCTCACTCCTGCCGGACGAATAGCGGTGCCCTTTCGACGGCAGGATGGGTTCACTGTCAGGTTCGACTGGGGACCCCAGGCGATCGCGGTGCTGGCGCCGCTCTCCGACGTCGTGGTGGTGGTCGATGTGCTTCGCTTCACCACCGCAGTTGACGCGGTCGTGGCCGCGGGTGGGGCTGTGATTCCTCAGCGCTGGAGAGAGCGCGCCGGGTCGGGTGACGCCGACCTCTCGCCGGTCGCCCTCGCCGCCAGCACCACCCGCGGCAGCCACGTTCTTCTCCCCTCTCCCAATGGCGCTGAGCTGTCCCTGGCAGCGGTCGCCACCGGCGTCCAGGTCCTCGCCGGCTGCCTGCGGAACGCGCCATCGGTGGCGGACGCGGCCCGTCGCCTCGGCACAACCATCACGGTGGTTGCGGCGGG
>CAXMLP010000225.1:0-2814 GCA_964194225.1 uncultured bacterium
TGGCGGTCCCGACCGGATTCGAACCGGCGTTCTCGGCCTTGACAGGGCCGCGTGTTTGGCCAGGCTACACCACGGGACCGTCGGTGCAGAAGTCTACCAGCTTCGAAACTGATCTCGAAAATGCCGCTGGGCGGTCGGAAACGCCTACCTATAATGACCTAGCCCGTGAGCAGCAAGCCACCCGGCGGCCCCGAGCCGACTCCCGATGAACTGAGGCGGCGCTTCGCGGTCCTGCAGAAGGTCGCGGTCCTCTTCACCCTCAGCGACAACCTGCTCCGCTCACTCGCGCGGCAGATGCAGCCGGGCTTTGCCGCGAAGGGCTCGACGATCATCAAGCAGGGCGACGCCGGGGATTCCTTATATGTGGTCGAGGAGGGTCGCGCCGAGGTGGCCGTCCAGCAGGCGGAGGGCCACGAGATAACCATCGCCTACCTTGGCGACGGAGACTTCTTCGGTGAGATGGCGCTGATCTCCGAGGAGGTCCGGACCGCTTCAGTCAAGGCGCTGACCGACTGCCGACTGCTCGTCCTCGATCGAGACACGCTCTACGCGACGATCCCGCCTGAGTCGGATGCGATGGTCGATCTCCAAAAGCTCGTCGAGCAACGGCGCGCGACCATGCAGAACATCATCGCCCGCGCCAACATCGTGGCCCCGGAACACGCCGCGACCACGGTGGCTGTCTACTCGCCCAAGGGGGGGTCGGGCAGAACGACCATTGCGATCAATCTGGCGGCCAGCCTTGCGCAGCAGCACCCGGGCGAGGTCCTGCTCGTCGACATGGCGCTGCCCTTCAACCACGCCGCCCTGCTCTCCAAGCTGGTTCCGACGGGATCCCTGGCGGGCGTCGCCGCCGGGGCCGCCGAGAACTTCGAGGAAGCCCTGCTCAGTGTGATCCTGCATCACCCGGGCGGAATGATGCTTCTCCCGGCGGTGCTCAAGCCCGAGGATGCCGACCTCATCAACCCGGCCCTGATCACGAAAGCGATGGGCGCCCTGGCCAGCGCCTTTCGGTACATCATCTTCGACCTCGGCGTCGCCCTCACCGAGAACAACCTCACAATCCTCGACCACGCCCAACGGATCGTCCTGGTGGCGACCCCGGAGCTCTCCACCCTGAAAGACATCTCGGATCTCATGCGCATTTTCCAGAACATCCTCAACATCGTCCCGGGCAGGATCCTGATCACGCTCAACAACACATCGGCCAAGCCGGTTGTCGGGCGCGAGGACATCGAGCGCACCCTGCAGCAGTCAATCACGTCCGAGATCGGCTTCGACGGTTCCCGGCCCGACGAAGCCGGTGTCCGCGGCGAAATCCTGGTGCTCACCGACCCAAAGAGCAACATCGCGCGGGGAATCAAGGAAATAAGCAACCTGCTGATCGGCGTTAGGGAAGGTACGGTCAAGAGCGGCGGGAAAGCGATTTTTGGTTTCAAAAGCAGCCATTAGCCTCCCCGCTTGGTAAGCTGGACGCATAAACCCGAATTGGAGGGATTTGAGAACAAACCATGATTGAACAGGCCACCGTTTCCCTGACCGCCGAGGCGAAAGCACAGCTTCAGCAGCTTCTCGCTCATGAGAACAACCCCAAGCTCGGCCTGCGCGTATTCGTTTCGGGCGGCGGCTGCTCCGGCCTCCAGTACGGAATGGCCTTCGACGACAGCATCCGAGCCGAGGACGACGTGGTCGAGGTTGACGGAGTCAAGGTCATCATCGACGAGCAGAGCGTCCAGCACATCCGCGGCTCCGAGATCGACTACGTCAACAGCCTGATGGGAGCGGGCTTCACCGTCCACAATCCCAACGCCACGCACAGCTGCTCCTGCGGCCATTCCTTCGACACCGGCGAGGACGCCGGCACGGCCAAGGCCTGCGGCTGCGGCTGAGAGTTCACTGATTCGACAGCTGGGGCCCCGCTCAGGCGGGGCCCTTTTTTTTGGCTCTCCTGCAGTTTCCGTGGGTTTCATGAGCGGCCTGGGAGCGGTGGGCAGAGGCCGCCGAGGCTGAGCATCACAAGAGCTATCAGTGGCTCGGCGCCGTGGAAGCCGAAGGCACGGCGGGTGATCAGGCGGATGCGGGTGTTGACCGATTCCACGAGCGCGTTGGAGAGCCGGTGGGCGAGCGCGTTCTCGATGTCAGGCAGGTAGGCCCGGATGTCTTTGGCCAGCTTGACGAAGGGACGTAGGCGGCAGCGCCGAGCCCAGATCAGCCAGTCGTCGAGCATCGCCAGCGCCGGGCTAAGGGGGAGGTGGAAGACCTGGCGCAGCTGCTCTTTGAGCAGGTAGGCGCGGTAAAGCGGCTCGTTGGTCTTGGCGATCTGGGCCAGGGTCGCCTGCTGCCGGCCGGTCAAGTCCTCGGGGTTCTTCTCAGAGCGCGAAGCGGGCGTCCTTGAGCTCCCTGGCGAGAGCGTCCTGGCCACTCCGCCGAGCCTGGTTCCAGACCTCGCGCCGGACCTCATCGAGGGCGTTGGTGGCCCACTGCACAACGTGGAAGGGGTCCAGGCAGAGTTCGGCCTTGGGGCAGCGCTTCCAGACCATCTCGGCGATCCAGTCGGCGCCGTCGGCCGATTCCAGCTCGATCTGCTGGCAGCGCTCCGGGCCCAGCAGGTCGAAGAACTTGGCCAGGCTCTTGGCATCCCGTCCCGGCGCCACCCAGACCACCCGGCCGGTGTCGTGGTCGACCACCACCATCAAGTAGCGCCGGCCGCGGCGGTAGGAGATGTCGTCGATCCCGATTCGGCGCAGGTTGGCGAAGCGGTCCCGCAGCTTCTCGCGCTCCTGGCTGACCCGGGTGATGATCCAGCCCACCGTC
>CAXMLP010000226.1:0-8839 GCA_964194225.1 uncultured bacterium
GGAACAAGATCGAGCACCGGCTGTTCTCGCACATCAGCATGAACTGGCGTGGGCGTCCCCTCATCAGCCATGAGGTCGTGGTCGAGCTGATCGCGGCCACCACTACCAAGCAGGGCCTCAAGGTGCATGCCGAGCGCGACCTCGGAACCTACCCCACGAAGGTGGCCGTATCCGACGCCGACATGGCCACCATCAACTTGCTGCCACACTCATTCCACGGCGAGTGGAACTACACCATGGACCCAACTGAATCGTCCGGGTTAATTCGCTGAGAGCCCTAAGAGCGCTGTAAAACGTTTTACAACGCAACACCAATCGGTTGCGAACGAAGTCCGTTCAGGGTGCCGACCAGCGAACGTTGTCACAGGTGTACGGAAACGAATCGGCGTCATAACGGGTAAGCCGGGTTGCACCGGTTCCGTCCGCGTTCATCAGCCAGACCTGTGACCTGCCGGATTCACTGACCAGGAACGCGATCTGATGGCCGTCCGGCGAGCTGACCGGGGTCAACATGTCCGCGTCGATTGCTTGCGCGAGCGAATTCCCGACCAATAGAGGACTGGGCTGCAGCGAGGGATTCACCCGGAAAATCCGCCACTGCCGGCGGCTCCCCCGTTGAACGCGAGCGCTGAATGTCACGTCACGGGAGCCGGGCAACCAGACTGGTTGCCCGATCTCGCCGGCCGCGACGGTGATGGCCGAAGCCTTTCCGGTCAACGACTTGATGCGCAACTGAGCACCATCCAAGTCGCCCGAGGCCGAGCCGACGATATAGGCCACCCTGTTTCCGGTCGGGTCCCAACTTATCCCGCTGATTGACTGAGGTTCCCTCTGCAGCCGGTACTGGGTTCGCAGTGCGACGTCGTAAGCCCGCAGGTCCGCGCCTCGGCCGGGCGCTCCAGTGACTGTGAAGGCAACCCGGCCGAGGCTGCGCGAAAAGGCTGCCTCACCGACATCATCAGCGATCACCGAAACCCCTCCATCGGGATCGAGTCTTTTCAGCGTTCCGCCGTCCAGGAAGGCATAACCCGCCTCCGGCCCCAGGTTCGCTGCCCAGCTGGCGGCGAAGGGAAGAGTGATCGCGTCAGTTCCCAGTTCGTGGTCTGTCCAGGTCCCACCGGGGTGGTGGATCATCAGGTCGGAGCCGTCGGGAGACCAGGTGAAAGCGTCCGCGGTGTCCTCCTTGAGCACCCGGGGGAAGCCTGACTCGTCGACCATCCAGACGCCCTGACCAACCCCGGTGGCGGCGTCGCTGGCGAGAAAGGTTATCCAACGCAGCAGCGGTCGCAGGCGCCCCGTGGTGAACTTCAGCTGGGCAGGATTGAGATGGTTTCCATCAACATCGGTGGCGATCCCACTGATGGAGAGCCGGTACTCGGCGTTGGCGTCGAGCAGGTTTTTCGGCGCCACCAGCACCCGCCGGGCATCCTCCGGGTCGCCGCGGACCGAGTAGGAGACGGACGGGGAGAAGCTGATCGCGCCACGGAGCGATTCGGGGAGCATCTCGCGGCTGAAGTTGAGGGTTAGATAGGTCGAGGGATCGACGCCGTGCTCGCCGCGATTGGGTGTCGTTGTTCGAAGGTCGGGAGCGCGCTCGGTGTGAAAAACCCAGCTGTGCCGGAAGCCGTTTGGATGGCCCTGGGCGTCGCGGTAGCCGTCGATCAGTGAGATCCGGTAAATCGTGCTGGTGGCGAGGGTCCGGTGCCGGTAGACAAGCGTGTCGGGCCGCTCCCAACTGAATTCGCCCGCGACCTCCGGCTGGATGCTGAACCGCGCCGCGACCGACTGCTTGTCGACGGGCCGGTCGAACCTGATCCGGATCGGCAGGTTGGTCCTCACCTCCTGGGCGCCCCGACCCGGAGAGATCTCCACGATCTGTGGTGGGCTGTCGCAGGCGAACGACAATGTGGCAAGGATGAGAAGGCAGGGCAGGGCGATACCTGCGAGGCGGGGCAGGCGACTCACGTCAGAGGTGCGTCTGGAGCTGGGCCCTCATGTCCTGCTCGAGCTTCACGAGCAGCGCCGAGTCGACAAACAGAAGTGAGATCTGGCTCACCTGAGCCACCGCTCCTTCCACGCCGGCATGCGTGCGCTCGGCAGAGCCAAGAAGGTCCTTGACCTTCCGGCTACGCGCGCCGAGTGCCTTATCCGCCATTGCCTGGAGCTCCTCGATCATCACTTCCCAATCGACGTTATCGCCTCCCTTATCAGCAGCAGATGTGCCCGGGTCGCCGGCGGACAGTCCCTCCGATGCGGACTTGATTGAGGGCGGTGGCGATTCGGGAGATTCGAGCGCCGGCATACTCCTCGTATCAGCGACCGAGGCGCCCGGCCCGATGCCGGCTGACCCACTCGCCGCGGCCGGCGTTGAGCTGGCGACAATCGGAGCCGCGGGCGGGGAGGGAGCGGTGGTCGAGGTGGCCGGCTGCGCACCACCCCGGCTCTTGCCGCGGGACCCGACGACCTGGTCGACCTCGAGGGGCGGCCGGCCAACGTTGTCGTCAGCTGCCTTCACCTCGATCATGGCGCTGCGATCGGCGCACAGGTCGAGAACCACCTTGGGGTCGTTCTCGATTGAACGCGAGTCGGTGGTGAAGGCCCCCGTCGGTTTGCCTTCGGTGAGGATGATGATTCCGGTGCCGCCTGTCGCGCGGACCATGACGCTGCCGGTGAGTTTCTGGCCGGCCAGGTACTCCAGCAGTGCCGGCATATCCACCCACGAGGCGAAAAGCTCGGTGTAGATAGGGCGCGCGACCACGAGATCGTAGAGCCCGTCAACGATCGCCACCGGCAGTCCCACGACGTCGAGGACGCCGTGTCCCTGGGTGACCTCATTGTTGAATGACATGAGTGCGTCCCGGCCCCGCGTGAAATTCTCTCCAGGGTCGAAGACGCACTCCTGCGCCACACCTTCTCGGAAGAGGATCAGGCCGCTGGCCTGGTCGGTCAGGAGTCGCACATAGCCGGTGTAGCCCTCGCTCTCGAGCGTGGTGATCAAGCGGGGAAAGTCCACGAAGGAGGTCTTGAGCGAGTCGTAGATGACCTCGCCGGCCGGAACCGGGATCGGCTCGCGACCGTGCCTGGGCTGCGGCCGGTGCTTGACCCCGCGCCGGGATGCATTCTCGGCAGCCTCAGCGGGCTTGGCTGACGTGGAGCTGTTGCGATCCCTGCTCGACGGCTCGGCCACGCTCATCGCCGCCGGCTCGGCCTGGGCCGCAATGGCTGGCGGCTCGCCGGGAGCCACGGCCACCGGGGTGGTCACGCGGCCGGGCCCGCTGCCATTCTCACCGGCCGTGCTGACCAACTCCGAGATTGAGGACTTGACCGTCTCATCGGCCGGCAGCTTCGCCTTGGAGTCGAAGGAATACTCACCGTCGTGGCAGCGCAGCGCCCCGACAACAGCATCATCGCCTTCGGCGCCCTGGCCGTTGGCGTGGAAGAGGTGGCCGAACAGAAAGTAGAGCGTGTAGGCCTCGCCGTCGTTCTTGACGGTCAGAGTGCCTGTGGCCCTTTCCGACTGCGCACCCTCTAACAGGGAGCGCAGCGCTGTTTCCTTTAGTGAGCCCTTCGCCTGCACTTATTCTCCCACCTTTTTGGGGCAAGCCACGATACCGGACCGCAGCCGAATCACGGCTAGTATAGACACACCCATGTCAAATTCGGGCGTAAGGACGACGCCGTCCGACCCGCCCGATTCAAACCCGCCCGAGACCAGCCGCGCTGGCTCGCTGCGGTTGATCCTAATCCGTCACGGCAGTTCCACGTGGAACGACGAGCGGCGGATCCAGGGTCAGCTCGACCCGCCCCTGTCCGAACGGGGCCGCGAGCAGGCCCGCCGACTGGGCGAACGATTGCGTGGGACGACGGCCGACGCGCTCTATTCCAGCGATCTTTTGAGAGCGCGCGAGACTGCTCGTGAGGTGACCGCGGGAACCGGACTGGAACCCGAGTTCGTGCCTGAGTTGCGCGAGGTGGCGCTGGGCGAGTGGGAAGGGTTGAAGCGCGATGAGATCGTGGCCCGCTACCCGACGGAGTGGGAGCGCTGGAGCGCCGGCCCGAATTGGGACATCGTGCCCGGCGGCGAGGGCGCGGCGGCCTTCGAAGCCAGGGTCGGCAGCGCCCTCGACCGCCTGGTCAACAAACATCGGACCGGCAGCATAGTGATCGTGACGCACGGCGGCGTCATCCAGGTTGCGTTGCTGAGGATCGTCGGTCGGGCCAGCACCGGCCTCTTTCCATTCACCATCGAAAACACCTCGCTCACGGTTCTCCAGGGAAGCCCAGATCGGCTGGTTGTCGGGCGCGTCAATGACACGTGCCATCTGAGCTGACGGATGCCGGCAGCTGGAACGCACACCTGGCTGAGCTGAGCCGGCCGGCCCGCGCTCCGCTTCTGCAGAGCTGGGCATGGGGGGAGGTCCAGGCCAAATCCGGCTGGCGGGTCGTTCGGGAACGGCTGCCCGGCGGCGCCCTGGCCAGCATTCAGCTGCGTGGCCGTCAACCATTCGAAAGGGGATATGTGCCGCGCGGCCCAGTGCCCGCGGATCGCGGGACCCTGGCTGCTCTGGTCGAGTGGGCGCGGGCGCGGGGCCTGGCGCGGCTCCGGGTGGAGCCCGAGTCGGGCACTCAACTGGCGCCGGTTCTTGAGGAGCTCGGTTTCCGCCCCGCTCCCCAGGTGCAGCCCCAGTACACGATGATCCTGAAGCTGGACCCGGTTGCCGATTCCGTCCTGGGGTCCCTCAGCCGGGGCACGCGTTACAACATCAGGCTTGCCGCCAAGCGCGGGGTGACGGTGACCGAGGGTCGCGACGCCGCCGAGATGGCCCGCCAGGCGGCGGCCAGCGCAAGTCGCCAGGGGATCACTCTTCCGCCCGCCTCCTATTACCAGCTTCTGCTCGACGAGCTGCCCTGGTGCAGAACCTACGTTGCCTCGGTCGAAGGGCGGCCGGCGGCAGCGATGGTGGTGATCCACCATGATCAGCGCGGGTACTACATGTACTCCGGCTCCAATGGCGAGCACCGGGAGCGCAAACCGGTCTATGCGGCCAAGTGGGAGGCGATCAGGCGCGCTGTTGAGGAGGGTTGTCTCGACTATGACCTTTGGGGAGTCCCCCCGAGCCCCGACCGAGAGCATCCGTGGTATGGACTGTGGGAGTTCAAGGCGGGTTTCAATGGAGAGCTGGTCGAATACGCGGGTTGCTGGGACCTGGTGCTGAGTGAGTTACGGCACGGCGTTGGCGAGGCAACCGAAAGAGCAAGGCGCCGATTGGGACGGCTTATTCGCAGGCATGATTGATTCGGCCTTTCCAAGTGGGCTAGATTGCCCAATGGTCATGGAGTTCGCGCTTGGAACCTGAGCTGTCCCCTGCCGAAGGTGGGTCGCCGCGCATCCTGATCATCGACGGCGATGGGACTTTTCGCAAAGAGGTGCGGGCCAACTGCGAGCAGTACGGCTACACCGTCACCGAAGCCGAGACCGGCGCCGATGGTTCCCGGGAATTCGAGGAGAAGGCTCCCAACCTGGTCCTGCTGGAAGCGATCCTGCCCGACGGATCGGGCCTTGACGTGTGCCGGGGAATCCGCCACACGGACGCGAAGGTGCCCATCGTGATCGTCTCCAGCCGATCGGAGGAGATCGACATCGTGGTCGGCCTCGAGATCGGCGCTGATGATTACGTCGTCAAGCCGGTCCGCATGCGAGAGCTCCTCGCGCGCGTGGCGGCTCATCTCCGAAAGGCGCGGCTCGAACGCACCGAGATCTCAGCCGGCCGGCTTGAGTTCAAAGAGCTCGTGATCGATGTCAACGAACGCCGGATCTTCAAAGAGGGCCAGGAGGTCGACCTCACCCATACCGAATTCGATCTTCTGGCCTACCTGGCCGGCCACGCGGGCAAGGTGATGAGCCGCGAGAAGATCCTCAACCATGTCTGGGGCTACGAATACCCGATCGAAACCCGTCTCATCGACGTGCACATCCGGAATTTGCGACGAAAGATCGAGACCAACTCGTCGCGGCCCTACTACATCCTCGCGGTGCCGGGGATCGGCTACCGATTCACGAGCGCCCGAACCTAAGCCACACCGGGCTCGGCTCCACCAGGGAGGTCGTAGATGTCCCCGAACTTGTGGCGGACATGATCTATCCAGGGTTGGGCATCGAGCTCCCGGCCAGTGACGCGCAGGAGGAGCTCGGCCGGTGTGAACTTGCGGCCGTGGCGATGGACCCGATCTCGGAGCCATTCCAGCAGCGGCCCCTGCTCACCGGCCTCGATCTGACCATCAAGGTCGGGGAGGTCAGCCCGCAGCCGCTCCATCAGTTGGGCGCCGATCAGGTTGCCGAGCGTGTAGCCGGGGAAGCTGCCGAACATGCCGATGAAGGTCCAGTGGATGTCCTGAAGAGGGCCCTCGGCGGCGGTGCGCGGTTCGACGCCGAGGTATTCCTCCATCTTTGCGTTCCAGGCGGCGGGGACCTCGTCGACGCGAAGACGGCCCTCCAGGAGGTCCGACTCCACCTCGCAGCGGAGGAGGATATGCAGGTTGTAGGTGACCTCGTCGGCCTCCACCCTGATCAATGAGGGATGGACCTGGTTGACCGCGCGGTAGAAAGCCTCGGCGTCCACCTTGCCCAGTTGCTCGGGAAAGGCCTCCCGCAGCTCGCCGAACCATCGCTTCCAGTAGGGCCGGCTGCGGCCGATCACGTTCTCGAAGAGGCGCGACTGCGATTCATGGAATCCGGGTGAGGCTCCCTGCCAGAGCGGTGTCCGGGCCAGCTCCAGCGCGTGTCCCTGCGTGTACATCGCGTGTCCGGCCTCGTGCAGTGAACCGAAGATGCACATCGGGAGGTAGTCCTCCCGAACGCGTGTGGTGATTCGAACGTCGCCCGGGTTCATAAAGATGGTGAACGGATGCGCCGACTGGTCCTGCCTGCCGCGCGAAAATTCGTAGCCGGAGGCGGCCACCATACGGTCGGCGAGGCGGAGCTGTGAGCTCGCCTCAAAAGTTCCGTGCAGGAACCGAGCATCGACCCGTTCGGTCCGCTGCGCGATCTCCCTGACAAGGGGAACGATGGCAGCCTTCAACTGAGCGAAAATCGTCTCGAGACGCCCCATGGTCATGCCGGGCTCCGCAAACAACAATGCGTCAAAGGGTCGCTCCGAGTAGCCGAGGGCCTCGGCCATCCGGCGGCTGTACTCAACGTTCGAGGCGAGATGGGGAGCGAAGAGGCCGAAGTCAGCCGTCTGGCGGGCCTCGCGCCAGACAGGAGCCGCCATGCCGCTGGCCTGGGCCATCTCGGCAACGAGCTGTGAGGGCACTCGTCTCTGCCGTTCGTGGTCCCTGCGCGTGACGCGGACGAGGCTGGCGTCATCACCGTCGGGATCCTGGCCCGTCACCTCGCTTTCGGCGCGGTCGAGGAGCCCCCGCAGCCGGTCGCCCGTGAACAGCTCATGCGAACGACGCTTCAGGGTTGCCAGAACCCGGGAGCGGCCCGCCACGCCGCCGGCCGGCATGTAGGTTTCCGAATCCCAGATCAGGAGATTGCCCGCCTCGTCCAGGTCGGAGACCTCGCCGAGCACCTCCCGCAGCTCGTTCAGCGCCGACGTCATGCCTTCAAATCTCTCCCCTCAACTGACTACGCCGGCGACCGCTGAATCATGCCGGAAAGCCGAGATGGGCGCCCGTGCGGTGGACCGCGAGCAAGTCTGATGGGGCCGCTCCGTTGTGTGGTGAGGGGTATGCCGGACCATTCTCAACCCGTGACCGAAGTCGCCGTCGAGGAGGCCGCCACGGCTTTCGAGGTGGCTGGCGAGGCCGAGTACCGCCCCGGGTCAGCAGCTGATTTCGACCGCCTCTACCGCAACTCCTATGCTCGGCTGAAGCGCACCCTGACCGCGGTGCTGGGAGACCCTGCCGCAGCCGAGGACTGCGTGCAGGAGACCTTCGTGCGGGCCTTTCGCGCCTGGTCGCGCTGGACCCCCGATGCGCCGGCCGAAGCCTGGCTTCACCGAATAGCGATGAATCGCGCGCACAGTCATCGCCGCAGGATGGCACTGCAGGGGATCGCAGAAGTTCTCAAACGGCTCGGCCGGCCGGAGCCAATTGCCGATCCGGCGGACAGCCTGGGCTGGTCCGAATTGAAAAAGGCGCTGCAGCGGCTGCCGCCCAAGCTCACCGCCACCATCGTTCTCCGCTACTACCACGGCTACACGAACCGCGAGATCGCCACCGCTTTTGGCATCTCCGAACGCATGGTGGGCCTGCGCCTCCTCGAGGCCAAAAGGAAACTGCGGGCCCGGCTCGGCGTGGCTGTCGATGCCGAACTTCCGACTTCGGCCTTGGGCGGGGTTGTTGTTGGTGAGATGCCCAGAAGTTCCGCTCAGCCCAATTCGCGCGAGTCAGCTCATGACTGACAACGAATTGACCCAAGCGCTGGAACGTGACCTGCATCGCGGCCTGGCGGCTGTGCCACTACCGGCGCCCAATCCGTCCCAGGCTCGCTACCGCGCTCTGGGGGCCGGGGTGGGTGGGCGCACCCGCCGCACCGTGGCTGCGGGGGGGGCGATCGCCTTTGCGCTCCTGACCAGCGTCGTGGTCGCGGCGGCGGCGCCGGGCGGTCCGGCGTGGGCCGCAGAGGCGGAAAGGCTGGTGACCTCGTTTGTGATGGGTGGCGAAAATCCGCCTGCCGCTTCCGGGCATGCTCCGGCGCGCGTCGATGAGCCCAAAGCCGGCTCCGTCCCGGCGACGCCGGCCCCCCCAGCGCCGGCTCAGGTTGGGGCGGGGGCGGGAATTGAGGGCGACGGGTCGGCAGCGGCGGTCGAGACCGATGTCGAGGATCGGCTGG
>CAXMLP010000227.1:0-3416 GCA_964194225.1 uncultured bacterium
AAGCCACAACTACTGCACTGGCCAGTGCTGGTATGACAACGCTGTAGTGACCCCGGCGGGCAGCCCGGACACCGTTTACCTGCTCGGCTCTTTCCAATACGGCGAATTCGCCGGCAGGAGCAACGGCCGGGCGGTCCTCCGATCGACGACGGCGGGCGAGCCCGATCCCGCGAATAAGAACCGAACGTTCACGGACATGACCTGGGATGCCACCTCGGCTGACACCCCGAACGGCATCCATCCAGACCAGCATGCGTTGGTGGTGGCGCCTGGTAACCCGAACCTCTTCTTTGAAGGATCCGATGGCGGAGTCATCCGCTCCGATGGTTTCTTCGAAGACGTTTCGAGTCAGTGTTCGGGCCGCAAGGTTCAGGGCAAGCCGCTCTCTCCGGCAAGCCTACTCACCTGCCAACGGCTCCTCTCAGCGGTGCCAAAGAACCTCTACCACCTCAACGCGGGACTGCCCACACTTCAGTTCCAGAGCCTGTCGGTCAGCCCGAATGGCCAGGAGATCATGGGTGGCACCCAGGACAACGGCACCTGGCTCTTCAAGGGCGATCGCACCACCTGGAACCAGTCGATCTACGGTGACGGCGGCCAGTCCGGCTTCGACGTCGCAAAGCCGGCCATCCGATTCAACTCCTTTTTCTTCTCGGCCACGGACACCAACTTCCAGGGTGGTGATCCTGAGAAGTGGGTGGTGACCTCCGGACCGCTGCTCCAGAGTGGTGAGCGGTCGGCATTCTACAGTCCCGAAATCGCCGACCCGGTTCTTGGCGGAAGCATGTTCATCGGCCTCCAGCACGTCTGGCGAACCACCGACAACGGCGGCAACCAGGCCTTCCTCGAAGCAAGCTGCCCCGAGTTCACAGCGGATGCCGACGATCCCAAGTGCGGGGACTGGAAGCCTCTGGGCAACGATTTGACGAGCCCTGCCTCCGGCAACAGATCGGGGAGCTTTGTGGTGGCGATCGCCAGGAGCGCCACGGACAGCTCGACGATGTGGGCAGCCACCCGGCTGGGCCGGGTTTTCGTCACCCACAATGCGGACGCGGCGGACGCCGCGACCGTCCAGTTCGATCGGGTCGACAGCCTGGCGGCAAACAGCCCAGGCCGCTTCGTCAGTGGGATCGTTGTCGATCCCGCAAATCCCAACCACACCTGGATCTCTTACAGCGGTTACAACGCCAGCACAGCCGCTACACCGGGCCATGTCTTCGAAGTGGCCCTGGCTCCTGCCTCGGGTGGGCAGCCTGCGAGTGCCACCTGGACTGACCTGGGCGTCGAGAACTTCACAGGGGACCTGCCGATAACCGGTCTCGTTAGGGCGACTGACGGCACCCTTTACGCATCAACTGACTTTGGTGTGCTCCGCCAGAGCATCGACGACAACGACTGGGAGGTCGCCGGACAGGGCCTTCCGACCGTCGAGGTCGCGGGGATGACGCTCAGCCCCGACGGCACGAAGATCTACGCCGCCACTCATGGTCGCGGGGCCTGGGTGCTGCCGATCAAGTAATCGACCCGATTCAGCAACTCGAGAGGCCGGTCAGCGCGACCGGCCTCCCTTCTTTCTGGTCCCCGCGAAGTCCACGACCACCAGCAGGATCGCCGTGGCGACCAGGAAGGGCCCGAGGCGCTCCAGGCCTGAGCGCTGCAGCAGCAGGCCGACCAGGGCGGGAACGATGCTGGCGCCGAGGCCGGCCACCGCTGCCTGGTAGCCGACCGCGCTGGCAGCCCGCGCCGCCCCCACGCGCTCGGGCGTGAGGATCATCAGGCCCGGGAAGATCGGTGCCAGGCCAAGGCCGAGCAGCGGCAGCGCCGCCATCCCCAGCCAGGGGGTCGGGTGCCACCAGAAGAGGGCCGCCGCGACAACCGCCAGCAGGGAACCGCCCCGAACCAGGAGTGCGGGCCGGATGACGCCCGCGGCCATCCCGCCCGCGACACGGCCGATGGTCAGGCCGGCCCAGTAGAGGCTGACCAGCAGACCGGCCAGGGCCACCGGCACCGCGCGACTCTCGGTGAGCACCGTGAAGCTCCACTGCCCGGCCGCGGCCTCGACCCCGGTGTAGGCGAAGAAGGTGACCAGCCCGAGCGCCAGGTTGACTGTGAGTGACGCATCGTGACGCGGCTCGCCGGCAACATCCAGCGAACCCCAGCGGGCGCCCGCGGCGGCCACGCCGGCGAGCACCAGCTGACCCAGCGCAATCGTGAGAAACGCCCACCGCGGCGCGCCGCCGGCGAGCAGCAGCCCGGTCACCAGAAGGGGGCCGATGAAGGTGCCGAAACCCCACGCCGAGTGCAGGAAGTGGAGCAGCGCGCGCGCGCCGCGGAGGGCGATGTGGGCGTTGAGAGGGGCATCGATGCCGGCCGCGGCGACCCCGGCGAGCGCTGCCCCGGCAACCACACCCGGCCAGGGCGCGAGCGCGATGAGGCTCGCCGCTCCGGAATAGACCAGGGCGGAGGCGACCACCATCCTCTGGGCCCCGAATCGCGGCAGCAACCGGCCCAGGGCCAGTGTTACGACCAGGAAACCGGGGATCTGGAACAGGAGCAGCACGCCCAGGCCCGACAGGGGTTGGTGGAGATCGCGCCGCATCGACGGCCACGCCACCCCGAGGGTGGCGTCGAAGATCCCCAGCAGCACCATCGCTGCCAGGACGGTCGGGACCCGACTAGTGGACTGTAACGGTCTTGAGCTGCTCGACAAGTTCGGCGATCGGCACGCGCACCTGCTCCATCGAGTCGCGTTCCCGGATGGTCACGGCGCGGTCGTTGATGGTGTCGAAGTCCACCGTGACGCAGAAGGGAGTGCCGATCTCATCCTGACGGCGGTACCGCTTACCGATGTTGCCGCCGGTCTGGTCGTACTCCACCCGGAAATGGGAGCGGACCAGCCCGAGCACCTCGCGGGCGGGGGTGATCAGCTCCTCCTTCTTGGAGAGTGGCATCACCGCCACCTGCACCGGCGCGATGTTGGGCGAGAAGCGCAGCACCACCCGGGTCTCGCCCTTCACCTCGTCCTCGTCATAGGCGTCGAGTAGGCAGGTGATCAGGATGCGGTCGACGCCAACCGCCGGCTCGATCACATAGGGCAGGAACCGCTCGTTCGTCTCGGGATCGAGGTAGGAGAGGTCCTGGCCGGAGTTCTCCTGGTGGGCACGGAGGTCGAAGTCGGTCCGGCTGGCGATGCCCTCGACCTCGCCCCAGCCGAAGGGATAGACGTATTCGATGTCGGTCGAGGCCTTGGCGTAGTGGGCCTTCTCATCGGCGCCATGGTCGCGAAGCCGCAGGTTTGCCGCCTTGACACCGAGCACGTCGGTGTACCAGCGCAGCCGCTCCTGCTTCCAGTGCTCGAACCAGCGCTGGTCGTCGCCCGGTTTGACAAAGAACTCCATCTCCATCTGCTCGAACTC
>CAXMLP010000228.1:0-2065 GCA_964194225.1 uncultured bacterium
GGTGTAGCTCAGTGGTAGAGCACACGACTCATAATCGTGTTGTCGGTGGTTCGAACCCACCCACCGCCACCACCCTCACCGACTCACTGCTCGACCCCAGCCTGCTCGATCGGGGCGGCATGCTGGTCGCTCTCTCCGGCGGTCCCGACTCGACTGCGTTACTCCTCTCCCTGCTCGACCTGGGCATCCCGGTTGTCGCCGCGCACTTCGACCACGATCTGCGGAGCGGGTCGAGTGGCGAGGCGGCAGCGCTTGCCGGGGCCTGCCGCGAGTGGGGCGTCGAGCTCCTCGCCGGGCGGCGCTCGGGGGCACTGCCGCGAGGATCCCTCCAGGCCGCCGCCCGGCAGGCCCGCTACGACTTCCTGGCCCAGGCGCTGGTGACCAGTGGTTTGCACAGCGTCGCCCTCGGGCACACTGCCGACGATTTGGTCGAGGGTACGGTGATGCATCTCCTCCGCGGATCCGGCCTGGCGGGGATGCGTGGCATGCCCTCAAGGCGGGGACCCTATTTGAGGCCGCTCCTTGGGACCTGGCGAGATCAGATCGAGAAGTACCTCGCCGGGCGGGCCGCGACCGTCCTGCGTGACCCCTCGAACCTCGATCCGAAGTTCGAAAGGGTGCGGATTCGGCTTCAACTCCTGCCCGCTCTGGAGCGAGATCGGCCCGGCATCAAAGGTCGCCTCCTGGCCGCGGCGGCCCGCGCGGCGGAGCTGCAGATCGAATTGGAGGGGGCGGCGGCCCGGCTCGACATTGACGGCGGCCGGGTTCGCCTCGCTGCGCTGCTGGCGGTTCCGGCCGGCGTTCGAGTCGAGTGTGTCAGGCGGCTCTACGCAGCCGTCACGGATCGAGCCCCTGCTCTTTCGCGCCGCCACCATGCCGCCATAGCAGCCCTCGTCGAGGGGGGGAAGCCGGGCCAGACACTGAATCTTCCGGGCGGAGTGAGAATCCGACGCGCGTATCAGCACGTAGAGATGATTGGAATGGTGGCTGCCTCGCGTCCCGAATCCGGCCGGCTGGTGCTGCGCGCCTGCCCGGGCTGCGCGGCCGGCCAGGCTGCTCACTTTCAACCTGGGACCGAGCTCAGCCTTGGCCAGCGCCGGCCCGGCCTGCGGATGCGCCCGCTGCCGGGGGGGCGCCTGCGCAAGCTGCAGGACATCCTGGTCGACGCAAAGGTGCCCCGACATACCCGCGACGAGCTGCCCCTGGTCTTCGCCGGGGGAGAGCTGGCCTGGGTGCCGGGGGTCGCCATCGACAAGCGCTGGGCTGCCTCGCCCGGCCAACCGTCCATTCATGCCGAAGTGGTGGGGGGCGGAAACGCCCTGCTAGAATCGGTCCAACCAACACAAGGAGTTCTTTCCTAAGTGATCCGCGTTCCTCGCTCCAGCCTCTTCTATTTCGCACTCGTTCTGGTCCTCGGCGTCGTTTTCTGGATCACCTGGCAGGGCATCGAATCCAGCCAGAAATCCGGCGAATGGACCTACTCCACACTCCTCGAGGAGGCTTCCCAGGGTCACGTCAAGACGCTGACCATCAAGGGCAGCGACGGCACGGTGGAGGACAGCCAGGGCAAGAAGTACGACGTCCACCTGCCCGACACCACCGACAACCTCGCGCACGACCTTGCCGTCAATAACCACGTGGGTGTCAAGTACGAGGCCGCCAATGGCAACGCCTACTGGCTGCAGGTCCTCGTGCCAAACCTGATCCTGCTTCTGCTGATCGGCGGCTTCATGTACTACATCCTTCGGCAGACCCAGAGCGGCAACAACCAGGCAATGTCTTTCGGCCGCAGCAAGGCCCGCATGGTGGCCGGTGATAAGCCCGCCGTGACCTTTTCGGACGTGGCCGGGGTGGAAGAGGCCAAGCAGGAGTTGACCGAGATCGTCGAGTTCCTCAAGTACCCCGAAAAGTTCGTTGCGCTCGGCGCCCGCATCCCCAAGGGCGTCCTGCTCGTGGGGCCGCCCGGTACCGGCAAGACGCTGCTTTCCAAGGCCGTCGCCGGCGAGGCGGGCGTGCCCTTCTTCTCGATCTCGGGTTCCGAGTTCGTCGAGATGTTCGTCGGTGT
>CAXMLP010000229.1:0-5108 GCA_964194225.1 uncultured bacterium
GAACTCGCACTGCACCGGCACCAGCACCTCGTGGGCGGCGGCCAGGGCATTGAGGGTGAGCAGCCCCAGCGAGGGGGGGCAGTCGATGATCACATGGCCGAACCCGCCGCGAAGCTCGCCGAGAGCTCGGCGCAGGCGATACTCGCGCTCCGGCTGGGTGGCGAGTTCGATCTCGGCCCCCGCCAACGAAAGGTCAGACGGCACGAGATAGAGATGTGGGACCGCGGTCGGTACGGCGACGTCGTCGATGACCGCCTCGCCACTCAGTAGCTGGTAGACGTTGAGACGCTGGCGGCGGACATCAAACCCGAGCCCGCTGGTGGTGTTTCCCTGGGGGTCGAGGTCCACCAGGACGACCTGCCGACCGAGCTCTGCGATGGAAGCAGCCAGGTTGATGGCAGTGGTGGTCTTGCCCACTCCGCCCTTCTGATTGACCACGGCGATGATGCGAGTCTGCTCAGGGCCACTCAATATCTTGGGGTCCGGGGCAGCCACGGGCCCGCCAATTTGTGTATGGTCGTTGTACGCGAGCATGCCAATGGGGGCATTCTACCGCTCCCCCTGCTGGCTGCCCAGCCTGCCGGTTAAGGGGGCGGGCCCGGCTGCGGCGTACTCCGAGACCGCCAGAACAGGATCCCGGCCGCCCCCACCAGCAAGATCCCCACCCCGAGCATCGGCAGCAGCGCGTCGCCCGCCAACCGCAGGCCGACCAGCCCGTTGTAGGCGCTGTGAGTGATGATCGCGCTGGTCGTGTTCAGCTGGCGCCGGATCAATCCCAGCGCCGCACCCAGGGTGAAGACGAGCAGGGTGTCCACCGTCAGGGCGTACTGGCTGTGGACGGCGGCAAAGGCCAGCGCAGTGAGGAGCAGTCCCAACTTCGGCTGAAGGGCGCCTCTGAAAAGGCATTCCTCAGCGAAGCCGGGCGCCAACGCAATGACGGCGACTCCCACGACGCCGGTCACCCCGGCGTAGTAGTGGGAGGTGGCCTGGTTCAGGCGGTTCGCCACCACCGGGTTGAGCACGTCTTGAAGGTGCTCAACCACCTGGGCCAGGCCGACAAAGAGCGCGGCCGCCGCCAAGGCGAGGGCGATCTGCCACCAGGCCGGGCGGACCACCCCCAATCGCACGAAGGTCGCCCCGGTCGAGCGGCGCGTCAGCCAGCCCACCCCCAGGAGAGCGATCAGGAGGAGGCCGGCGGACTGGAGCGCGACGTCGGCCGGTTGGATCTGGGGCAGGCGACTGACCGCCGCCAGCACGTCGTGGCCGGCCTGATAGTGGAGGTCTTCGCCGACGATCAGGATCACGCCAACCAGCGCCAGCATCGTCACAGGGCTCGAGGCATTCAGGGGGAGTACGCGAGCCAGCGCGTCACGCATCGGGCGGGCGAGAGTTACGCCGGCCAGCACCGCAGCGACGACCAGTACACCGCCCGGAAAGAGGCTGCCTGAAGCGAGCGCCTCAGCCATCCCGCGGAATCCGAAAAGCAAGGCTGCCGCGGCCCCTACCAACAGGTTGGCGAACCAGGCCCAACGTTCCCGCGCGGCCAGGTTGGCGATGATCACCGCCGGCACCGGCGCGATAGCGGTGGCGATGGCCTGCCATTCGACCAGAATGAGAAGCAGGGAGAAGGCGAAGAGCAAGGCTGCGGAGTATATTGCCGGCGCCGGTGCGGTTGTCTCGCAGCTTGGCGGGCGGCCGCGAATCGCTCGGTACACTTAACCCGCGATGACGCCCCAGCCCGAATCGGACGGGCCGGGAGTGCCGCGGCAAGTCACGTCTGACGGCGAGCAGGATCCGGCAACCGAGTTGCAGACATTGACCGCCGAAGTGGAACGGGTTCCGCCGCTGCGTCCCGGCGAAAAGGCGATTCTGATCGACAAGCTCCTGGGCTCGGGCGAGCTCCGGGCGGCCGATCGCCTCCTCGAGACACATCTCGGGCTGGTTCTCGACCTCGCTCTGACGAGGGCGGGCCGAGGCCTCACTCTGGGAGACCTATTCCAGGAGGGGTCGGTCGGTTTGCTGGCCGCAATCAGAGCCTTTTCGGCGTCGGGAGAAGGTGACTTCGACGCCTTCATCGCCGGCCAGGTCGCCTTGGCCCTGGAGGATGCCCTGGCCGAGGAGGAGAGGGCCGGTCGCCAGGAGCAGCTTCTCCTGGAGGCTGCCGCTGAATACGATCGGGTTGAACTTGAGCTCGCCGGAGAGCTCAAGCGCGTGCCCACAATCGAGGAGATCGGCGCCCGCCTGGAGTGGCCGCCGGAGCGGGCCGAGCACGTCCGGACAGTGGTGATCGAGGCCCGGCGCGTTCATGACGAGGAGTTGCTCCAGTATCTCGACCCCGATCTGGTCGATATCGGCGACCTGATCAGTGAGGACGATGTTGCCCGGAACTGAAAGAACAGCCCTTCATCCGCAGCATGTCGAGCTGGGCGGTCGGATGGTTGATTTCGGCGGCTGGGAGTTGCCTCAGCAATACACCTCGATCCGCGACGAGCACTACGCCGTTCGCCGGGCGGCGGGATTGTTCGACCTCAGCCACATGGGTCGACTCGAAGTCGCAGGCCCGGGCAGCGCAGCTTTTCTTCAGGGTGTGTTGACCAATGATGTCGACCAGGTGACAGCGGGCACCGCTCAATACACGCTCCTCTGCCGCGATGACGGCGGGATCCTCGACGACCTGGTGATCTACCGCCGCGCCAAGGATGCCTTTTTGGTGGTGGTCAATGCCGCGAACCGGGTCAAGGATGTCGGCTGGCTGCGGGATCGCCTTCCGGCCGGCGTGACGCTGGAGGATCACACGCATGAGGTCGCCCTCATCGCCCTCCAGGGGCCGCGGGCGGAAGCGATCCTCTTGCGACTCGGTGTCTCACTGGCGGACCTCCCCCACTTCGCCTTTCGGGATGAACTTCTCGCAGGGGTGGACGTCCTGTTCTCCCGGACCGGCTATACGGGCGAGGACGGCTTTGAGCTCTTTATGCCCGCCGACCAGGTGGGCCAGATCTGGCGTTCGATCCTGGAGGCCGGCCAGGCTGATGGCCTTTTGCCCTGCGGCCTGGGCGCTCGCGACGCCTGTCGGCTGGAGGCCGGCCTTCGCCTCTACGGCAACGACATGGATGAGACGGCCAACCCCTTCGACACCGGCCTCGGCTGGACGGTCAAGCTCCAGAAGGGTGAATTCATCGGTTCGGCCGCTCTGACTGAGTTGAAAGCGCGGGGAGTGAGGCGCCACATGGTCGGCCTGACGACCTCCGACCGGAGCATCCCTCGCCACGGCGGCGGCGTCATTCGCGACGGCCAGGAGATCGGGCGGGTCACCAGCGGGACCTATTCCTTCTTTCTCAATCGGGGGATTGCGATGGCCTCGATGGTGGCGGGCAGTGGCCTCCCCGGTGAGCGCGTGGAACTCGATAACAGGGGTCGCCCGGGGACGGCCGACGTCGTGAAGCTGCCCATCTATCGCGGCTCGGTGAAATCACCGGCCAGCGTCAAGCACTGACAGGAGGACTCACCATTGGCGGAACGGCTCTACGCGACCACCCACGAATGGATCACTGTGGAGGGAGACACAGCCACAGTCGGCATCAGCGATTTTGCCCAGGCCCAGCTGGGGGACGTTGTTTTCCTGGAGCTGCCGGCCGCCGGGGCCGATTTCGGTCAGGGAGCCACCTTCGGCGTAGTCGAGTCCGTGAAGGCGGCTTCGGATCTGTACCTGCCCTGCAAAGGGACCATCACAGCCGTCAACGAGAAGTTGACCGAGAATCCTGAGCTGGTCAATAAGGATCCCTACGGATCAGGGTGGCTGGTGAAGGTGAAGCTGAGTGAGCCGCCGCACGGCCTGCTCGATGAGTCCGGTTACGCGGCCATCGCGCGAGACGCGCACTAGATGCCCTATCTCGTTCATTCGCCGGAGGACCGGGAGGCAATGTTGGCCGCGATCGGGGTCGACTCGATGGAGGCGCTCCTCTCGGACATATCCCTTGGCTTGAGGGTCGATTCGTTGCGGCTGCCGAGGGGGCTCAGCGAGCCCGAGGTGATGGCGCACATCCGGGGGTTGGCCGGTCGCAACCGCGTTTTCGAGGACAGGCTCACATTCCGCGGCGGCGGAGTCTATCGCCGGTTCATTCCGGCGGCTGTGGCCGCCGTCACCTCGCGCCCCGACTTCTACACGGCCTACACGCCCTACCAGCCGGAAGCCAGCCAGGGCTGGCTGCAGGCAATCTTCGAGTTTCAAACGCTGGTCGCGGAGCTCACCGCGATGGACATCGCCAACGCGTCACTCTACGACGGGGCGACGGCGGTGGCAGAGGCCGCCATGATGGCGGTTGTCCAGACCGGTCGGGACCGGGTCATCGTCGCGGGTTATCTGCATCCCGAATACGAGGCGACACTTCGTGGATTCGCCAAGGGGCGAAAGTTCCACGTTTTACATCACAACCCCCGGGACGGGGTCGTCGACCCTGGGCAGCTTGAGGCTGAGCTCGACAAGGGCGTCGCTGCGGTGATCTACCAGCAGCCCAATTTCTTGGGGCTGATCGAAGACGCGGTTGCGCTGACGACCCTTGCCCACGAGCACGGCGCCCTCGCCATCGCCTGTGTTGATCCGATCAGCCTGGCGCTGTTGGCGCCACCCGGCGAGTGTGATGCGGATATCGCGGTCGGCGAGGGCCAGCAGCTCGGCCTTGCCCCCAGCTTTGGGGGGCCTCATGTCGGCTTCATGGCGTGTCGCCAAGAACTCGTCCGCCGCCTCCCCGGGCGCCTCGTCGGCCAAGCGGCCGATCAAGCCGGCCGACGGGGCTTCGTACTGACGATGCAGGCTCGCGAGCAGCACATCCGGCGCGAAAAGGCAACTTCCAACATCTGCACGAACCATGCGCTCTGCGCCCTGGCCGCGACCGTTTACCTCACCTACATGGGCCCGGATGGCCTCAGTTCGATCGCCTCCACAAGCATGAGTCGGGCCCACCATCTGGCCGCCAGACTCGTCGAGCTGCCCGGCTTTGAGCCGGCCTTTCCAGACTCCGCCTACCTCAGTGAGTTTCTGCTTCGGGTCCCTGAGCCGCGCCCCCTGCTGGCTCGGCTGGGGGGGCTGGGCATTCTGGGCGGGGTCGAGG
>CAXMLP010000230.1:0-3944 GCA_964194225.1 uncultured bacterium
TCGAACTTGGTGTCGGCGAGGATCAGGCCGCGTGCCTCCGCCGCCTCGGCGGCGTAGGTGTAGAGGGCGAGGCTGGCTTCACGCAATTGCTTGGCCAGCTTGGCGCCGACCGATCGCGACAGCTTCTTGAAGGTGATGTTCTGGTCGTGGCCGGAGTCGGCCTTGGTGGCCGGCGTGAAAATCGGCTCAGCCAGCTTGTCGGACTCGATCAGGCCCTTGGGAAGCGGCTCCCCGGCCACCGTTCCGCTGTCCTTGTATTCGGCCCAGGCGCTCCCGGCCAGGTAACCGCGGACAACGCACTCGAAGTCGATCCGCTTCGCCTTGCGGACAACCATGAACCTTCCTGCCAGCTCCTCGCGGCGATGCTTCAGAGCACCCGGGAGGTCGGGCACCATCCCCGACACGAGGTGGTTCTCCTGAAAGCCGAGCGTCTGGCTGAACCACCAGATGGAGAGCTGGGTCAGGACCTTGCCCTTGTCGGGGATCCCATTCGGCAGGACGACGTCGTAGGCGGAGATCCGGTCGGTGGCAACCATCAGCAGCTGGTCGTTGTGCAGCTCGTAGGTGTCCCGCACCTTGCCACGGGCAAAGACCGGCAGGTCGAGGTCGGTGGTCATGAGAGCCGGACCGGGGGTCATCTCGGCACCGCGAGGTTCAGGCGATCGAAGGCCACATCTACTTCCTTCAGGTAATGGCTGGGGTCGAAGAGACTACCGAGGTCGGCCAGCCTTTCGACGACGGCGGGGTCGGACTCCAGGTTCGAGCGGAAGCCGCCCTCACCCTCCATCGCCCGCATCGCCGCCGTCTGCACATGGGCGTAGGCGTCCTCCCGACTCATGCCGCTGTCGACCAGGGCGAGCAGCACCCGCTGCGAAAAGACGACGCCGCCACCCGATTCGAGGTTCCTGAGCATCCGGTCGGGTCGGACCTCGAGGCCGGAGAGCACCCGGTCCATCTGGATCGCCATGTAATCCACCAGAGCACAGGCGTCGGGAAAGATCACCCTCTCGGCCGAGGAATGGCTGATGTCCCTCTCGTGCCAGAGGGCGACGTTCTCCAGCGCGGTCGTCGCGTAGCCGCGGACCACCCGGGCCAGGCCACAGATCCTCTCCGTCATGACCGGGTTGCGCTTGTGAGGCATGGCCGAGGAGCCCTTCTGTTCGCGCCCGAAGGGCTCGTAGGCCTCGCCGACCTCGGATCGCTGGAGATGGCGGATCTCGGTCGCGATCCGTTCCAGGGTGGCGGCCACCCCGGCCAGCGCCGACATGAACGCGGCGTGCCGATCGCGGCTGACGACCTGGGTGCTGGCGGGGTCGATCTGCAGGCCGAGGCTGGAGAGCACCGTCACCTCCACTCGGGGATCGACGGTGGCGTGGGTGCCGACCGCTCCGGAGAGCTTGCCCGCAGCAACGTCGGTGCGCGCGGCGGCGAGCCGGGCCAGACCACGATCCAGCTCAGCGACCCAGCCCGCCACCTTGAGACCGAAGGTGGTCGGTTCGGCGTGGATCCCATGGGTGCGCCCGGCCATCAGGGTCCGCCGGTGCCGGATCGCCAGCGCCGCGGCGGCCTCCCTCACCCGGCCCAGGTCAGACAGGATCAGGTCGGCGGATTCGCGAAGCTGCATTGCGAAGGCCGTGTCGAGGATGTCCGAGCTTGTGAGGCCGAGGTGGACAAAACGCGACTCGGGCCCGATCGACTCGCCGACAACTGTCAGGAACGCGATCACGTCATGCCCCACCCGTTCCTCGGTCAGTGCGATCCGTTCGACGTCGAAGGTGGCACGCCGAATTGCGGGGAGGGCGTCGGCGGGGATTCGACCCAGGTCGGCCCAGGCTTCGCAGGTGCGGATCTCGATGTCCAACCAGTGCTGAAAGCGGCGATGGTCGGACCAGATCTCCCGCATCGCTGCGGGGGAATAGCGCTCGATCAAGGAGTGGGGGAATACCTCAAGTCCGGGTCGGATCCAGCGGGCGTGGCAATTATAGGGGCCCGGTCGATAATGACCGGCTGTGTGCCCGACCGTAACCAGTGGCGCCCTCGACCCGTTTCAAGCCTTGATATCCGGCGAATGAACGGGTGAGCGTTAATGACTCCCGAGAGGCGGAAAGGCTTCTCGTAGAGAGAGCCAAAACTGACCCAGAGGCTTTCGGGACGCTTTACGACCGCTATTTCGCCCAGATTTACAGGTTCGTGTTTTCCAGGTTGAGGGACCAAACAGCTGCAGAGGACGTGACATCCGAGGTCTTCATGAAGGCGCTCCGGAGCATCCCGCGGTACCAGTACACGGGGCGTCCGTTCACGGCCTGGCTCTACCAGATCTCCGTCAACACGATCAACGATCGCTACCGGTCGGCCCGGCCGTCCGTCGACCTTGACGAGATGTACGACCTGGCCTCGCCCGGCCCCGGCCTGGAGGAGACAGCCAGCCAGCTAGCCGAGCTCCGGCACATCTGGGCGACGATTGACTCGCTGCCGACACCTCAGAAGACAGCACTCGTACTGAAGTTCCAGGAGGACTTGAAGATCAGCGACATCGCCATCGCCATGGGCAAGAGTGAGGGGGCCGTCAAGCTCCTGATTCACCGTGGCATGACGCGCCTGCGGGTGGTCATGAGGGAGGCCTCCGCATGAGCCGCCGCCCGGATGCCGAGCTCGATTCCATCTTCGGAAATGATCCGGAGCTGGAGGAGATCGCCAATCTGCTCCGCTCGTCTCGGCTCAACGCACCTCAGCTGGACCCGGGTTTCCGGATGGCGCTGCGCCGCCGTGTGATGGTGGCGGCGTACAACCGCTACGACGATGCCCGCCGGCCGAGCCGGTTCAGCCGCCTCTTCGCCGGGCCCCGGTTCGCGCTGGCGACCGCCGCACTGGCGGTTCTGCTGATCGGTCTGGTCTACCTCCAGAGCGGGCGGGATCTCTTCGGGACGGGCACGCCGACGACGCGGGTCTATACGAATACGCAGCTGGTTGCTCTTGATCAGCCAATCACGGTCAGCTTCAGCCAGGCCATGGATCATCAATCGGTCCAGCAGGCGATCCGCATCGAACCGGCAACCCAGGTGACCTACCAGTGGCAGGGCAACAACCTTCTGATCCAGCCCGTTGCGGGGCAGCTGGCCGCCAATACGCAGTACCACATCACGGTCGCCGCCCAGGCAACCACCGCCAACCATGCCCCCATCGGTCAGGCCGCCAACATCGCGGTCGTGACGACCGCCCTGCCCTCGCCCAAGCCCTCTCCGACCGCCACCCCGACGCCCGAGCCCCGGGCCACGATCACCGGCGAACGATCACTCCCCGGCACGTCAGGAGCCGTCGCCGGCTGGAGCGCGGATGGGAACACGGTTTTCTTCCTCGCGCAGAACGGGGATCTCACCTCGATCCGAACCGACGGGCAGGCCCTCAAGGTTCTCGCGACCGGCGTCGCCCGGGCGTGGGTCTCCAGCGACGGCAGGATCGCCTTCGCCGGCCGGGACGGCAAACTGATGGTCACCAACTCCGATGGCACCAACTCGCAGTCGGTTGGCAGTTCCAACGTCACCGCCGCCGGCTGGAAGGCTGGGAAGCTCCTGGTGCTCTCCGCCGGAAAAGTGGCGCCGGCCGGGGGGGAGGCGATCGTGACCCTCCCGGATCAAGCGGACGTCGCTGAATTCTCGCCCGACGTCACCAAGCTCGTCTATCGCTCTGGCAGCCGGACAGTCCTCCTCGATGTGGCCACGCAGAAATTCATCAACTGGCCGGCGGGCGATGTCCAAAAACTGACCTGGGCCCCGGATTCCTCCCGGCTCGCCTACCTTGCCGGCGACGCCGTGTTTGTCTCCCAGGCCGATGGGACCGGGGCCAGGGCCGTCACCAAGAGTCAGGGATCGGCCACGGAGCTGGCCTGGGCGGGCAGCGGACACCTGCTGATCGGCGGGCCGGCCGGTCTCCAGGCAGTCCATCCC
>CAXMLP010000231.1:0-2980 GCA_964194225.1 uncultured bacterium
GCACCCGCGGGGGGTGGCCAGGATGTCCACGACCAGCCGCCGTCGGGGTGCCCGGCGACTCGCCAACAACGCAGAACAGGCGGAATGGAGGCCTGTCCGTATTCGTTTCTTGAGCGAAGTGGTGTACGGTTTCTCCTAGCTGTCACTGCTCAGGAGGTGATCCGGTGGATTATCAGGTGCGCGACGAAGAGGTCCGGGTTCTGTTTGTCGAGGACGATCCGGCGGTCGCCCAGATGTACAAGCTGAAACTCGAACTGGACGGGTACGCGGTGACCGTCGCCCCCGATGGCGAGGCCGGCCTCAAAATGGCTCGCGAGTCAAGACCTGACATCGTCTTCCTCGACATCCGCCTCCCCAAGATGGACGGGTTCGCAGTTCTGGAAGAGTTGCGCGCCGACCCGCAGACCAAGGAAATCCCGGTGGTGATCCTCTCCAACTACTCCGAGCAGGAGCTGGTCGAGCGGGGCCTCAATCTCGGTGCGCTCGAGTACCTGATCAAGTCGGAGACGACCCCCGCCAAACTGTCGAAGGGAGTCGAGGGCTGGCGGTCGGAGACGTCTGAGTCGCGCGGCCGCTGAGCCGACCTCACCGGTAACCGATGGCGGCGTAGATCGGGCCGGTCACCGGTGAGCCGGCGAATGATACGTGCATTGCGTTCGCCACCCAGGGATCGTTGATCCAATAGTCATACGGTCCGTTCTGCGCGACCAGGACCACGAAATGGGTCCCGCCAGTGCCGATGTTCATTCCGACGATCACCGTGCCTCCGGCCTGCAGGTAACCGTTGATCCACTCGCGGCTGGGATTGCTGTTGATCGTCGGACTGTGGCCGGGCACGTCCAGCGCTGAGTTGTAAAGAAGTCCATCGGGTGTGAAGTTGGCCGCGCCCGCTGCGATCACTCCCGGAGTGACGCTCCGATTGCCGAAATGCGAGTGCACCATGGCGACGCTGGTGAGCAGGCAACCGATCTCCCAGACCCGGTACGGGCTGCGCCCGAGGTGCTGGTTGCCCCAGCGAGCGTCCCGCTGGTTGTAGTAGTCGCCCCAGCTATTGGCCAGGTACTCGGGCGGCACCATGTCTCCACCCTGGCCCCGGCTGAAGGCGAGAAGTGACTCGATCTGGGCCTCGTTGGTGGCGATCTGGGCTGAGATCCCGCTGGCCTGCTCGACAAGCTGACGCTCGCGGACGCCAAGCTGGGCCCGGAGCCGCTCCAGTTGAGCGGTTGCCGACGCCTGCAGGCCGTACTCCTGTTCGAGGGCCTGCTTCTGCTCCTGGATCATGGCCACCGTCCGCGCCTGCTCGCGCCGGGCCTCCACCAGCGCAACCCGCTGCATCGCGAGACTGTCGCGGTCGGCGCGGAGTTGCACCGCCAGCAGATGAGTGCCCTCGGACACCTGCCTCAGCTCGGTCATTCTCCGGATCATCTGGCCGAAGCTCTGACTGGTGATCAGCACGGTCAGTGGATTGCGATCCTCAGCCTTGTCGAGGACTCGGACCTGGCTCTCGAAAGCCCGTTCCCGATTCGCCAGCCGGGCCTCGGTGCGAGCCAGCTCATCAGCCAACAGGGCCTCCCGCCGTTGCAGGTCGCGGAGGGCTGCTTCATTTCGGGCCAGGCTCGCATTGGTGTTCAGGAGCTGACCGTTCAGCTCCTGCAGGACACGCTGTAGGCGGCTGATCCTGTCAGCTGTATCGGCGATCTGGTTGTCCACCGAAATCGTGTCCGCGCTGATCTGCGCGAGCTGGACCTGGTAGCGCTGGATCTGCGCCTCCAGGTCATCGAGCGCGTCAGCTCGGACGGGCTGCGGCGCTGCCGAAAGGACCAGGACCGCCGCTGCGGCCAGGCTGGCGAGAAATCGATAGCACTGAGCTGGTGTCTGCATTGCTGGAACGTGGAGGGTGACGCGAAAACCGGCGCCAGTATCCGGGATCGTGGACCTTCGCGCAAGAGGCTTGGCGGCGCGCTCACTAGGGCAACAGCGAGATCGCCAGCGTGAGGACGCCGGTGGTCAACATGAGCAGCACCACCACCGCACCGAGGGCGTCGCGGGCCTCCAGCCAGCTGACGAAAACCAGCACGCCGGCCAGGGCGATGGTTCGGAAGTAGGCGAACGGATCGATCCATGTGGTGCTGCCCGCCCCCAGTCCGACCAGGGCGGAGGCGGCCGCCCCCAGGGCGAACCGGTCTCGCGCCTGGAAGAGGCGGAGCACGCTGAGGACACAGATAGCTATTGCGGGCAGCAGGATGGAGATGGTGGGTAGGTCGTGCGCCGACTGAGCGAGGACCACGAAGGGCGCTCCCGGCGGATCGAGGAACTGGGCGGCGAAGGTCGATTCATGAGCGTGCACCAGGCGCGCCACCGCGAGCGCCCAGATCCCCACCACCGCCATCAGCAGGAGGTGGCGAAGCGCGGGCCGCCACCGGCCGCCGGCTGCATGGCGGACCGCCTCGCTCAGCTGCACGATGACCGTCGTCTCCTTGGTCAACGAGGAGAGGAAGAGCAGGCCGGCCGAGGCGGCCACCATGCCCCAGGCGGCCAGGGCCAGCTGGAGGGGCTCAGTCATGTCGTGAAGCAATGAGACCCACGTGCCGGGGAAGACCGCGACCACCAGCGCGTGCCAGGCCGGCCGCCGAAGCCGCGCCGCCACCAGCGCGCAGGCGGTCACCGTGGCAGTGCAGGCGAGCACGTTGATGAGGATCAGGACGTAGGGGAGCAGCTCACGATGGCCAAGGCTCAGGGACCACGCGAGCAGCGGCAGACCGATCCGGCGATAGCGAAGCGAGTTATCCAGCGCCGGAGCGATGAGGGGATTGCGCAGAAAGGGGTCCTGGGCGATGAAGAAATAGAACTGGCCGTCGTACCCGTAGCTGGACGTCGGCACCTGCCCGGGCAGGAGCAGGCGCGGGTCGGTGTGGATGAGCTCGCCGGCGCCGATCGGTCTGAAGAAGCGATACCCGTCCGTGGACCCGACCCGCAGCGC
>CAXMLP010000232.1:0-2209 GCA_964194225.1 uncultured bacterium
CCCCGCCGTTGGCGAATCAGCCGGCGGGCTGGGCCCAGTCGTCCTCGGTGACGCCGCCGAGCGCCGGGTTGAAGCAGGCGTCATAGGCCTCCTTCAGCGACTTCGGGGTCAGCCGTGGCTTCTCCTCGCGGTAGGCGGCGAGGTCCACGAGCCGAGCCACCAGCGACCGTGGGTGGGAGCCGCGCAGCGGCTTCTTGCCGTAGAGCTGGAGCAGGTAGGGGACGGCGCGCTCGTCGAAGACGACTCCGTTCTGGCCGCACTCGTATTTCAGGATCCGGGCATAGGCTTCGGGCGTCGGGTTGCCGACCCCGATCTTGTATGCCATCCGGCGCAGGAACGCCTCGTCCACCAGGGAGGCGGGCGACAGGTTGGTCGAGAACACGACCTGCGCGAGGAAAGGCACCTGGATCTTGCGGCCGGAGGCGGAGAGATCCTGGAAGTCGTACTTCTTCTCCATGGGCACGATGAAACGGTTGAGGAGCCGCATCGGCGGCACCTCCTGGCGGCCGAAGTCGTCGATGACGAAAACCCCGGCGTTGGCCTTCCATTGGAGCGGCGCTTCGTAATAGCGGTTCTGGGTGTCGTAGGAGAGGTCCAGCTGGCTCATCTGGAGCTCGCCGCCGGCGGTGACGACCGGGCGCTCGCAGCGCAGCAGCCGCTTGTCCGCCGGCTGCTGTCCCTCAGCCGCCTTGTGGTAGACCGGATCGACCAACCTGACGATCTCGTCGCCGACCGCGATGGCATAGGGAATCTCGATCGGAGCCCCCATCAGGAGCGCCATCCGCTCCGTGATGGTCGACTTCCCGTTTCCCGGCGCCCCGAAGATGAAGAGCGAGGAGCGCGAGACCATGGCGCCGCCGATGCAGTCGATCACGTGCTGCTCGAGCTCGAGCTGGTTGAGCGCCTTCTTGAGCATCGCATCGGTGATTCGCGCATTGGTGGCGACCTGCGACTTGACCAGCTCGACATAGTCGTCATAGGCG
Source organism: uncultured bacterium (assembly GCA_964194225.1). Lineage (GTDB taxonomy): Bacteria > Chloroflexota > Dormibacteria > Dormibacterales > Dormibacteraceae > CAXMLP01. Next base: position 984 of record CAXMLP010000232.1, read on the forward strand.
ACGGGGCAGGGCCCCAGGTAGCGCGTCCCCACGTTGGACATCTCCGAAGCTCGCCGGCGACCCTCCGAGCTGCATTCGTAGGCGGTCCGCTGGTCGATCGAGAGGCCCTCCAGGCCGGGCTCGGCCGAGAACCCGGGCGAAGTGGTCAGCTGCGCCTTGTCGAACTCCGCGATCAGCGGTTTGATCGTCTCGAACGGCAGCCCGAGGCGCTGCTCGAGGGCGGCGCCGCTCATCCGGTCGGCAAAGGCGAGCGTGCGCAGGACGAGGCTGGCGACCAGGTCCCTCTTGAGATTCAGTTCTTCGAGGGCTTTCGGCTTGGGCAGCGTTCCTGCCAGTAAGGGCACGGGGAACTATAACGCCGCTATAACTCATTACTTTGCAGTTGACGCCAACTCGGTATGCCGGCTGCGCCCGCGGGCTCTAGAATCCCGGCGATCACGTCGTGGCTGAATACGTAGCTCTGGACCTGGAAACCACTGGACTCGACCCCCTCCACGACCGCCTCATAGAGGTGGGCGCGGTGGCCTTCAGCCCTGCCGGTGTGCACGGCACCCTCGATCGCCTCGTTGACCCGGGTCGGTCGGTGCCAGAGGCCGTCCTGCGCCTGACTGGGATCACGCCGAGCGAGCTCCGCAGCGCATCGGGAGTCGCCCCAGCCCTCGCCGAACTGGTCGAGCTCCTGCGGGGCCGGGAGCCGGTCGGTCACGGCGCCACTCTGGACGTCGACTTCCTCGTCGCAGCCGGGGTCTGGGAGCCGGGCCGGGAGATCATCGACACGCTCCACGTAGCGCGGATCCTGCTGCCCAATTCGCCGAGCCACAGCCTGCCCTCGCTGGCGGCCGAACTCGGCCTGGAGCAGCCCCGCCCGCACCGGGCGTTTGACGACGCCGACGCCACCCGCCAGCTGTTCCTGCGCCTCCGCGAGATCGCCATCGGCCTCGACGAGCGGCGCAAGGAGGGGATGCTGGCGCTGGTCGCCCCCTATGGCTGGCCGATCGCGAGGTTCTTCGCCGACGCTCTCACGGCTCCCTCCCCGGTCGCCGAACCCACGCTCGCGAGTCGGCTCAGTCCCCGGCCGGCCCGGGCCCGTCAGCCGGTTGCCTGGGACATCTCGGAAATGGCCGGGCTGCTGCTGCCGGAAGGTGCGCTGGCGGCGGCCTTCCCCGAATACGAGCATCGCGAGTCGCAGCTCCAGATGCTCCTCGCGGTGGCCCAGACCCTGGAGC
>CAXMLP010000233.1:0-4065 GCA_964194225.1 uncultured bacterium
GGCGGCGGCGCCGGGCCGGTCGGCTGTCGAGCGCCAGGGCCTGCTCCGCCGTGCCTGGCGCCGCGCCGGCGGCATCTACGAGGTCACCCGACCCTTCAGCTTCACCGCCTCGATCCTGCCGGTCGCGGCGGGTGGCGTGCTCGGCTGGTCGCTGGGGCGGATCGACCTGCTGCCCTGGCTGCTGGCGGTCCTCGGCGGCCTGACCCTTCACGCCGGTACCAACGTCGTCAATGAGGTCTACGACGTTCGTCACGGCATCGATTCGATCACCTCACCGCGCGCCTCGCAGGCGATCGTCAAGGGACGGATCAGCGAGCGTGGCGCCCTCTGGCTCGCCTACCTCTGCTTCGCGATAACCGTCCTCGTCGGCCTTTACCTGACCTCGGTGCGGGGACCTTTCATGCTCGTGCTGGGGGTGATCGGCCTGCTCGGTGGTTACTTCTACACGGCACCCCCCTTCCACTACAAGTACCGTGCCCTCGGCCTGCCGCTGGTCTTCCTTTTGATGGGCCCGCTGATGGTGATCGGTGGGTATTTCGCGGCCACCGGCGGGTTCGACTGGCGGACCCTGGCAGTGTCGGCCCCGGTCGGTCTGCTGGTCACCGCGATACTTCATGGCAACGAGTGGCGTGACGTGGCGGAGGACAAGCGGCTTGGCTTCACGACCCTTTCGGCTGAGATCGGGCGCACGTTCGCCAGGTGGATCTACGTCGGACTGCTGGTCGGCGCCTACATCGCGGTCGCTGTCGCCGTCATGGCGCACCTGCTCCCCACGCCGACGCTGCTCACGATCCTCAGCTTGCCGGTGGCGGTCTGGCTTCTCCATCAGGCCGACAAGGGAGCTTCCGGCTCGCTCCGCTCGATAGCGATGATCGACCTGTACACCGCGCGTCTGCACACCCTTTTCGGGGTGCTGCTGATCGCGGGCCTGGCCAGCTCGCGCCTCTTCTGAACGGTCACCTGAAATGAATCAGATCAAGGGGAGAGACTTCGCGGCCGGCCTGGGCCTGGCCGCGGTGGTCTGGACAGCCGCCTTCCGCGGCCGGCGCCACTTCTGGCAGAAGATGACCATCGGGGTGGGCGCCCTGGGTGCCCTGGCGCTGGCCGCCAACCCCGATCTCCGCTCGTCCCGTCAACGGCCGCGCCCGCGGGACCTCGGAGTGGGCCTCGTCACCGCCGCCGGCCTGTATGGCATCTTCCGGCTGGGCGATCGTTTCGCACGGCGAGTGATGCCAACCGGGGCGGCGGACATCGCCGATGTCTACGAGCGACGAAAGATGGCGCCCCGCTGGTTCATCGCACCGGCGCTGGCCCTGGTCATCGCGCCTGGCGAGGAGCTCTTCTGGCGCGGTCTCGTCAATGGCTATCTGATGCAACGGCTCGGGCGGGTCGGCGGCTCAGCCGTCGGCGCTGTGATCTACGGAGGAATCCACCTGATCACCGGCAACCTGACGCTTTCCGGTGCCGCCGGGATCGCGGGGGCCTTCTGGAGCCTGCAGTACCTCTTCGACGGGCGACTACCATCGGTGATCGTGAGCCACATCGCTTGGGACGTCTGGATCTTCCTGGTGCAGCCGACCGTCGACCTCGAAAAGTAGCCAGGGGCGAGGTTCCCAATTGGGTCAGAGGCTGGTGGTCTTCACCCTGGTCGGCGGAGTCACCGGCTTCGGAGCCGTCTTCCTGCAGCTCCCGGGAATTGTGCTGGCGCTGGTGGTCGCCGCCGTACTCATCGGCACGCAGCGGTCGACCGCTGACCTGGTTCGCCTCGGCGGCTACCTGCTCGGAGTGGGACTGGTCGGGTTCAGCCTGGTCGGTCCAGCGGTCCGGGGCGGGGGCGGCTTCCTGTTCATCAGCGCCTGGGCGCTGGTCGGCGGCTATGCCGTCGTCGCGCTGGCCGGCGCGGGACTGGTGGCGGCCGTGGTCGTGAGTGGAATCCGCCGACGAAAGCGCGTTCACTGAGCTATTTCTGGCTCGGCGCGGGGTCCTTCCTCGCCCTCTACCTGCCCCAACCGATCCTCCCCGTCCTGGACCGGGCGTTCGGGACGAGTCCGACGATCACCGGGCTGACCATGACCGCCGCCCTGCTCGGCTTCGCGGTGTCTGGTTTGCTGCCGGAAGGAGATCCTTCCAAGTCGCTGCGCCGGGCGATGTGGCTCGTCGTCGCCGCGAGCGCAAGCGCCGCGCTCAGTCCGGCCTTCGCCGTGCTGCTGGCGGCCCGAGCCGCCCAGGGCGTCGGCGTGGGCTTCCTGATCGCGGGTGGGCTGGCCGGGATCGCCCGCAACCACTCCGCCGGCTCCGCCGGCCGGCTCACCGGCCTGATGATCGCCGGCACCGCCATTGGCGGGCTGCTCAGCCGGCTCATTGGATACACCGCCCTCTGGCTGGGCTGGCGGGTGGCCTTCGCCCTCGGTGGCGTGTTCGCGCTCGGCCTCATCACCTTCGCCCTCCGGAGCGTCGCCGACCTCCCCGCCGGCACCGGCGCAGGTCAGGCGGCGCGGGTTTCCCTTGAGCGGGGCACGCCGGTCGGCCTGATCACCGCCGGACTCGGGATCCTCTTTGTGAACATCGCGGTCTTCGATCTGCTCCCCTACCGCCTCTCAGCGGCGCCCTTCCACCTTCCGGCCGCGCTCGCCGATCTCGTCTACCTCGCCTTCATCCCGGCGATGGTCACCGCGAATCTCGCGGGTCGGGGAATCGACCGGTTCGGGGCCCGGCGGGTCGTGGTGCTGACCACCGCCCTCGGGATCGGCTGCCTCCTGGTGGGTCTCCTGCCGTCGCTGGTCGCCGTGGCGCTGATGGCCACCGGGTCGATCTCAGCCGTGGTGGCACTACACATCGGCCACAGCGGGGCGGCGGCGGCCCAGGGGCGCGTGGCGGTCGGCCGCTACCTGACGGCCTACTACGTCGGGGGGGCGCTGGCGGCACCGGTGATGGCGGCCGCGTACCAGGACTGGGGCTGGACTGCGACGGTGCTCTCGCTGTGCGCCGTGTGGGCAGCCGTCGGGCTGCTGGCCGTCTTCAGCCCAACATCACGCTGGCGCCCAGGAAGCGACCCAACCGCACCACCTCCCGGGCCAATTCCCGCCGCTCCCTGAGCGTCAGGGGTCGGAACTCGTCGACGACGACGGCCCCCCCGCGGAGCTCCCAGGTGCCGGCAACGACGCGCCCGCTGAGGATCACGGGGGCGATCCAGCCCGCGGTGCGGGAGACCCGGTGAAGCAGCTCCCCCGCCACCAGGTGAGTTCGCTTGGCATGGGAAAGCAGGTAGACGTCGAAGTAAGGCAGCAGCCGCAGACAGGAGGCGGGCAGGGGCAGCGGCTCGTAATCGGGCAGCGCGAAGCCGCCCTCCACCGCTTGAAGCTCCGGCAGCAACTCGGACCAGGCCCGGCGGACAACCGGCGTCATTCCCAGCCAGCGACCGAAGTCCTCCCGGTTTGCCGGCGCATTGGCGCGGAGGTAGCGCCTCAGCAGCTCCACCGCCGCCTCCACCTCCTCCAAATCCCGCCAGCCCCTGACCCACTGGTCAGCCCGCACGAAGGTCACCTCCTGGCCGCGGGAGGGGCCGAAGCAGAGGACGCCCGCCCGCGCCGCCGGTTTCAGCAGCGTGCCCCAGCCCGACTCCATCTCGGCGCGGACCCGATCGGAGCCGCCCAGCCTGCTCACCGCCGCCTCGATCAGATCGCGTCGGGTGAGCGTGCGGCCATTGAGCGCCTCACCAATGGCATCGACCAACCGCTCCACCTCCGGCCGGGACAGTCCGAAATGTCTCTCCCACGCCCGCCACCAGCTGTCGGAGCGCGACCGGCAGGCGGCCATGAAAACGGGCAGGTCGGCGCTGGGCAGGAGGTGAAGCGTCCCCCGGACGGCCCACGTCTTGACCAGGGTCCGGTCCACCCAAAGAGCGCGGGCCACATCGGCGCGCGTGATTCCGTCGACACGCACTCCCAGCGCCATCTCCGCGGCCGACATCACCTGCGCCTGGATTCCGCCGACCTGACCCGCCACCTGCACCATCTCAACGGCCGGGGCGCGCGGCTCCAGCCGGTGGCCCGCCAGCCGGAAACT
>CAXMLP010000234.1:0-3042 GCA_964194225.1 uncultured bacterium
GTCGTCGAGCACCTCCACGACGCGCCCCGACTTGGCTGCCGGACCCTTTTCGCAACCCACTACCACGAGTTGACAGCCCTTGCCGAACGGCTCCCGCGGGTGCGCAACCAGCGTGTCGAGGTCGTGGAGGAGGGGGGGACGGTCCGCTTCCTCCACCGCGTCGTTCCGGGCGGGGCGGATCGCTCCTACGGAATTCACGTGGCGGCGCTGGCGGGGCTGCCTTCCCTGGTCATCGCCCGCGCTCGCGAGGTGCTCGCCGAGCTCGAACGGCAGCGGCCGCTGGAGCCCGCCTCGCAGCAGCTGGGCCTGCCGCTGGTGGTGCCGGCCAGCCCGTTGCAGTCGGCGCTGGATGAGCTCGAGCTCGACCGCCTGAGTCCGCTTGAGGCGCTTCAAAAGCTCTATGAGCTGAAGGCGCGGCTGCCATGAGCATCCGGCCACTGCCCCAGGCCGTGGCGGACGCGATCGCCGCCGGCGAGGTCGTCGAGCGCCCGGCGTCCGTGCTCAAGGAGCTGCTCGAAAATGCGCTCGACGCCGGTGCGGGGCGCATCTCGATCGAGATCCGGGGCGCCGGCCGCAACCTGATCCGCGTCGCTGACGACGGTCTCGGGATCGCGCCCGAAGATCTCCGGCTGGCGTTCCAGCGCCATGCCACGAGCAAGCTCGCGACTCTGGACGACCTTGAATCGATCTCGACCCTCGGCTTCCGAGGCGAGGCGCTCGCCAGCATCGCGGCCGTTGCGGACGTGGAATGCACCACCCGGGGCCGGCGGATTCACCTACGCGGCGGCCGGCTCCTGGAGGAGGCTGCCGCGGCCCCCGCCCCGGGCACGGTGGTGGAGGTCCGGGACCTCTTTGCCAACACGCCCGCCCGGCTCAAATTCCTCAAGAGCGAGGCGACCGAGACGGCGGCCTGCCTGCGAGTTGCGCAGCAGTATGCTCTCCTCCGGCCGGACCTTGCCTTCCAGGTCACCGTGGACGGCAAGGTCGCGCTGCGCACCACCGGGGCCGGCTTGCCCGACGCGATCGGAGCGGTGCACGGCCGGCCGGTGGCCGGTGAGATGCTCCTCCTGAATGCTCCCGCGGCGCGGGGGGCGGTTTCGCAGCCGCGCACCAGTCGTGGCAATCGTGACGCGATTCTCCTCGCGGTGAATCACCGGCCGATCACATCCCGGCCGCTCGCCTTCGCACTCGAGGAGTGCTATCGGGGGAGCCTCGAAAGGGGCCGTTTTCCGATCTGCGTCATCGACCTCGAGGTTGACCCGGCGACCCTTGACGTGAACGTGCACCCCGCCAAGCGAGAGATCCGGTTCCGCGACGAGGGAGCGGTCTTCGCCCAGCTGCAGAAGGCAGTGCGGGCCGCCCTGGCCGGCAGCGAGGTGCCGCGCCTGAGAGCCCCAGTGGCCAATCTCCAGGGGGGGGAGCGGTCGAATTCAACTCACAGAAGCGGTCAGCTGACGATGCACGAAGCCGCTCTCAAGTTTGCCGCGGTGGCGAATGGACCGGGCGGCGTCCTCCGTCCGATCGGCCAGGTGCGCGATGGCTACCTGGTGGCGGAGGGGCCTGAGGGCCTGGTGCTGATCGACCAGCATGCTGCGCACGAGAGAGTGCTGTTCAACCGGTTTCGGGGCCGCATCGAATCCGGTAAGCCGCTCAGCCAGCCCCTTCTGATCCCGCTGACCGTCGAGCTCGACGCAGCCGCCATGGTCGCGGTCGCAGATCATCAGGCGGAGCTCCGCTCGCTCGGCTTCCAGGTGGAGGCATTCGGCACGCGCAGCGTGAGGCTCCTCGCAGCGCCCCTGGAGACACCGGTTTCAAGGGTGGAGGGGGCGCTTTTGGAAGTGCTGGACGGGCTGCGGGGGCGCTCCCTCGACGCCGCCCTGGCCACCCTTTCGTGTCACTCCGCCGTGAGGTTCGGCGACTCGCTCGAGCCCGCCGAGCAGCGCCGTCTGATCGAGGAGCTGCAGGGGACGTCCTCGGGCGAAACCTGTCCCCACGGCCGCCCGACGCGCCTGCTTCTCGAGTGGCAGGAATTGAAGCGGCATTTCCGCCGCAACTACTGATCGACGTCTTCCGAAGCTTGCGGGCGGTGATACCGGTGATCCTCGGGCCGACGGCGGTCGGTAAGTCGCGGGTGGCGTGCGCGCTCGCCCAGCGCGACGACCGCGATGTCATCGTCGCCGACTCGCGACAGGTCTATCGGCGCCTCGAGATCGCGACCAACAAGCCCCTGCCGGAGGAGCGGGCCCGGGTGCGCTACCACTGCATCGATCTCGCGGAGCCCGAGGACCGATTCAACGTCCACCAATGGGTGGCGGCGGCCGGGGAAGTTCTCGGCCGCGTCCCCAACCCTATTGTCGAGGGTGGCACCAACCTCTATGTGGACGCCCTGTTTGACGGGCTGAGCCTCGCCGGTGTCGCTCCCCGCCCCGAACGCCGGGTCGAGTTGGAGCGCCTGACCACCGAACAGCTCGCGGCCGCGGCCACCTCACTTGATCCGACGCTCCGGATCGACCTCCGTAACCGTGTTCGGCTGGTGCGGGCGATCGAGGTCCTCGAGGTTGCCGGGCCTCCCCTCAGCCGCCTGCAGACCCGAAGTGCAACGCCCTGGCCGGTGACCCGGATCGGTCTGCTGATGCCGATCGAAGCTCTCGAGGCGAGGATTCGGGCCCGCTGCCTCGCCCAGCTCGCCAGGGGCCTCATCGAGGAGACTCGAGCCGCCCTCGACGCCGGCGTGTCGCCCTCCTCCCAGGCCCTGACCGGAACCGGCTACCGGGAGGCGGTCGCCTTCATCCAGGGCGAGGTTGCCTGGCAGGACCTGCCCGACCTGATGACCCGCAACAACCGGCGTCTCGCCAAGCGCCAGCTGACCTGGCTGCGCCGAGATGACCGGATCCGCTGGTTTGCGGCGGAACCTGATCCCGTCCCGGCTATCCTGAACTACTTGGAGAGGACGGCTTGAGCGACACGATGATCAGCACGGCCCGGCGCCTCGCGCGGATTCCGCCGTACCTGTTCGCGGAGATCGACCGCAAGGTGCAGGAG
>CAXMLP010000235.1:0-1776 GCA_964194225.1 uncultured bacterium
CCAGCCGCAGCGAAACGAGCAGGGTGGGCAGCGCGCCCAGCCAGACCAGGGCAGCCGCCCTCCGGCTGAACTCGCCTCGCCACAACAATGTGCCCGCGACCGCCATGTCACCGAGCTGACTGGCGCTGACCAGGTCCGCCATCAGCGCCACCTCGCCTGCCTCCCGGCTGCGGTAGGCCCGCGCCAGCCCGAGGGCGAGCACCAGTTCCCGAACTCCGAACAGCCTCAGCCCCCAGGCCGACCGACGGTCCAGCGGCATCCCCAGCACGGCCGCTCCGGGTCGCGCGCCCAGGATGGCTGCCACGCCAAGGCCGGCAGCAACGCCACTCAGAATGCGGAGGGGATCAGGCGACGTCGAGGTCCTCCTCCTCACCGTCGAACACGGCGTGGTCGAAGTTGACGAGCTCGCGGCGGATGGGGCCCATCTTGATGTCGAGAAGGATGTCCTGCAGCGTATATAGACGATCCATGAGACGAGTTGTCGCGATGTTATTGCGCAGGTCCGGCACGACATGGACCTCAGCCGGAAGGGACGCGATCAGGCGGGCTAGCGTTTGATCCCATTCAACCGGGACCCGGCGCCGCCCCGCAAGGTTGAGCAGCTCCAGTTCGTCGAGCATCATGTCGATCGTGTGGAGGGGACGGCCCACCCGGGCCCGAAGATAGCTGCGTCGGATGGCGGCACCGAGGTTGATGGCGATCTCCTGATTCGCCCCTGCCATGGCCTTTCCAGCTTCGGGTTTGCGCAATTGGGTTTTCATGACGACAATTGTACAAACGTTGAACAAATAAAGTATGAGCAATTCTGATGTTTGAAGGCTCCATGGCCGACCTTCGACTAACCCAGCTGACCGAGGTGACCGGCCTCTCGCCTGAGCTGATCAGGGCCTGGGAGCGGCGCTATGGCTTTCCGACGCCCGTGCGAACCTCCGGCGGCCACCGCCGCTACAGCCGCGAACAGGCTGAGGCTCTGCACCGAGCGGCGCTGTTGATCAGGTCTGGCTTTAGAGCCCGCGAGGCGATCACACGCGCGCAGCAGGTGCCCGATGCCGGGGTGGCGAGTGACACGCCGACACGCGGCACCTTCGACCAATCGGCGGAGGTTCTCGCGGACAGCCTCATCGCGGGCAGCCCGCCCCAGGCGCTCGCCCTTCTGCGCGCCACCCAGCACACGCTGGGGTTCGAACGAGCTCTTGAGGAGCGCGTCCTGCCCGCCCTCCGGCTGGTCGGCGATGCCTGGGAGAGCGGCCGGATGTCCGTCTCCGAGGAGCACACCGCCACCGGAATCGTCATCAGTTGGTTCGGCTCCGTGCGGTCCGAGCTCAAGCCACTGCCTGGTCCCATCAAGGTCCTCATCGCGACACCGCCGGGAGAACACCATGCGGTTCCGGTCTGGGCGCTGGAGCTGCTCCTCAGCCGGCGCGGGATCCGAGCCCTGGCGCTTGGCTCGGACGTGCCTCAGGAGTCGCTCGTCCGCGAGCTCCATTCCCGCCGGCCGGTGGCGCTGGCCCTCTCCATCTCCAGGGCAGATCACCTCCCGGGTGTGCGCCGGGCGGCGATCGCCGCGCGTGAGGCCGGCGTGCTCGTCTTCGCCGGCGGACCCGGGATGGCCGCCGGCGTGGCTGGGGTGGAAACCCTGCCCCCGACCTTCTCGTCGGCAGCTGACCGGCTCGCCAGCCAGGTTCGAGAGCTGTAAACCGGGCTAACCTTGGCCGGGGGCGAGACCCAACTGAATCGCCCCGGGAATCTTGGAGGCTCCATTCCTTGAGAGGATGG
>CAXMLP010000236.1:0-2574 GCA_964194225.1 uncultured bacterium
GAGCCGGTCGAGCATGTCCTCCTCGCCGGACCACCCGGCCTCGGCAAGACCACTCTGGCCTACATCATCGCGTTCGAACTCGGGGTGGCGGTTCGCACGACCTCCGGGCCCGCCATCGACCACGCCGGTGCTCTCGGTTCGATCCTGATGCAGATGGCTGATCGCGACCTCTTCTTCATCGACGAGATCCATCGCCTCAACCGGGTGGTGGAGGAATCGCTCTACCCGGCGCTGGAGGACTTCAAGTTCGACACCGTCCTCGGCAAGGGAGTGGGGGCGAGCGCGGTGCGGCTCCCGCTCCAGCGCTTCACCTGCGTCGGCGCGACCACCCGGCAGGGACTGCTCAGCGCGCCGCTGAGAGACCGCTTCGGCGCAATCTACCGGCTCGACTTCTACACCCGTCCCGAGCTGGAGCGGATCGTGCGCCGGTCGGCGCGGATTCTCAACCTGGCAATCGAACCGGAGGCGGTGGCCGAGATCGCGAGGCGATCGCGGGGAACCCCCCGGATCGCCAACCGCCTGCTCCGCCGGGTGCGTGACTACGCCGACGTGCGCGCCGAGGGGATCGCCACCGGCGATGTCGCGGCCCGTGCGCTCTCGATGCTGGAGGTGGACGCCCAGGGTCTCGACCCACTGGACCGCCGCATCCTGGAGACGATCATCCTGAAATTCGGCGGTGGCCCCGTGGGCCTTGACACGATCGCCACCTCCCTGAGCGAGGAGCCGGAAACGATCGAGGAGGTCTACGAGCCCTACCTGATGCAGCAGGGTTACATCCAGCGCACCTCGCGCGGCAGAATGGCGACCAGCTTGGCCTACGAGCACCTCGGCCTGCGCCCCCCCGCTGGGCCTCAGCAGCAGAACCTTCTCTAGCCCGGCGGCCGTGCGCGCCCTGCCCTTGTAAACTCTCGGCCGTGCAGCTCGTCCTCAGCTGGCCGGTTCGCGCCCTGCTCATCGCCCTGATCCTGTTCTCGCTCTTCGTGGACGGTGCCGGGTACATCTATCGCGCCCAGAATCACCTCCCGCTGAGCGGTCAGGTCGATCCCGGGCTGATGCCGCCCTCCTTCAACGGCTGGCAGATCTACATCCATCGCGGGCTTGATCTCCAGGGCGGGAGCCATCTCGAGCTCCAGCTCACCGACATCCCGCCCGGACGGAGCAAGCAGGAGGTCCAGGCGGTGGCGGTGAGCGTCTTTCAGAAGCGGCTCAACTCGCTCGGGGTGAGTGAGCCCCTGGTCCAGCCGGAGAACGCGGACAGGATCGTCGTGGAGCTGGCCGGGGTCTCGGCGGCGCGCGCGCAGGAGGTGATCGGCAAGACCGCCCATCTCGACTTCACCAAGTGGGTGAAGGACGACAAGGCGCCGGCGGTGGGTGAGGCGCCGGGCGGCTTCCGGCCCCAGCGGACCGGGCTGGGCTCTGAACAGGTCTCCAGCGCCAGCTCGGGCCTGGACCAGAACGGCCTCAACTACCAGGTGAACCTCAACTTCAACACGAACGGCGCAGGCCTCTTCGGCCGCCTGACGGATGAGGCGGTGAACTCCTGCCCGGGGGCCGGGAACCGCTGCCCCACCCGCTCGATCGCGATCTTCGAGGATCTCACCGACGACGACATCGCCAACTGGGACACGCGAGCCAAGACGGTCGCGCTGCCCCTCGCCCAGGGCGGCAAGCTGCTCACCAATCCCAACATCGAGAACCCCATTCTCGGCGGTCAGGCGGTGATCACGGGGCGGTTCGACCAGAGCTCCGCCGCCGACCTCGCTCTTCAGATCAATTCGGGTGCCCTGCCGGCGAACGTCAAGGTCCTCCAGTCGACGGATGTCGGCGCCAGCCTGGGAGCCGATTCGGTCAAAAGGTCGGTGGCCGCGGGCCTCATCGGCCTGGTGATAGTGGTGATCTTCATGATCAGCTATTACCGGCTGCCCGGCCTGCTCGCCAGCCTGGCGCTGCTCGTCTATGCGGGGGTCGTGCTGGCGATCTTCAAGACCTTCGGGGTGACCCTGACCCTGGCCGGGCTGGCCGGCTTCATTCTCAGCGTCGGCATGGCGGTCGACGCCAACGTTCTGATCTTCGAACGCTTCAAGGAGGAGATGCGGGTGGGGAGGACGGTGGGAGCCGCCGTCGACGCCGGCATCCGCCGCGCCTGGCCCGCCATTAGGGACTCCAACACGTCAACGCTGATCACCTGCGCGGTGCTCGCCTTCGCCGGCACCGGCCCCGTGCGAGGCTTCGCGATCACCCTCGCGATCGGCGTTTTCGTGAGCCTCATCTCAGCCATCATCGTGACCCACAACCTGCTCGCGATCGTCCTCAACCTCGGTGGTGTTTTCCGGGGTTATCGGGCGCTGGGGGTGGAACGTGCGCCCTGAGCTGGAGCCGGCTGTCGGGCCTGCCGCGGCCGTCGTGACCCAGCCCGCGGCAGAGGCGGAGATCGTCCCCCCGGCTCGCCGGGGCCGGGTGCTCGACGTCATCGGCGCCCGCAATTGGTACTTCCTCTTCTCGCTGATCGTGATCATCCCCGGCATCATCTCGATGGCCACCCAGGGCTTCCTGCTCGGCATCGACTTCCAGGGC
>CAXMLP010000237.1:0-2456 GCA_964194225.1 uncultured bacterium
GCGGGAGGGCAGCGCCGGCCGGGTCAGGCTGCGCCGGCGGGGTCTGGTGGCGATGGGGTTGGTCGCGGCGATCGGGGTGATGGTGTTTCACCTCTTCCCCATCTACTACACCGCGGTGCAGGCGGTGCGTCCTCTTGAGGAGTTCCACCTGGGTCAGATCTTCTGGGCGTACCACCCCTCCTTCGGAGGCATCACCGATGCGCTCGGGAACGCCACCTACTGGCAATGGTCTCGGAACACCCTGGTCGTCTACGCCAGTGTGCTGGCGATTTCCCTGGCCGCCTCACTGCCGGCCGGGTATGCCCTTGCCCGCCTGCGCCTGCCGGGCGCCCGCTGGCTGGCCCGTCTGATGTTCGCCAGCTACTTCATCCCTCAGGCCGCCATCTTCGTGCCGATGTTCCGGATCTTCGCCACGACGGGCCTGGACAACACGATCGCGGGCATCGTCCTTCTCTACCTGACGATGACTATCCCGTTCGCGACGTGGCTTTTCTTCGTCTACTTTCTGGGCCTCGATCGCGAGGTCGAGGAGCACGCCCTGCTCGACGGCAACCGCCGCCAGGCCTTCCTTCGGATCGTGCTGCCGATGAGCGGGCCGGTCATCATCGCAGCGGGTCTCTTCTCCCTCGGCATGATGGGCTCCGACGTCCTCTATTCGAGCGTGTTCACCCTCAGCGACTCAACCAAGACCCTTCCCGCCGGCCTCGGCGTGACCGCCATCAACCTCGACGAATGGGCCAACGTCAACGCCGCCGTCCTCCTCGCCTCGCTGCCCATCCTGATCACCTGCGCGGCGTTGGGTCGCTACTTCGTACACGGACTGCGGTCGGCGCTGGTCGAGGGGGCTTGAAGGGCGAGGGGGAGGCGATGATGCCTATACAGAAATGAGGGACGGGCCTCGCTGCCCGTCCCCCAAGTGGTGGTCCTGGTTTCCCGCCTAACCCTTGTAGTTGGGGTAGTGGCGCTTCATCTGGGTCTTGGCGAAGTCGATGGCGTCCTTGATGCCGGCATCGCCCGCTTTCTTGACGGCGATCCCGACCATGTCCGGGATCACGTAGTTGGCGAGAACCAGGGACGCCTCGTAGGTGGGCGGCCCGGGGTACCCGAAGGTCTGCACCCTGTCGCCGCGGTAGTTCTGAAGAATGGCGAACTTGGGGTCGGGGAAGAGGTCCTTCTTGAAGCGATCCGCATAGAACGGCTGGTTATACAACGTCGACTGCTTGAAGGACTCCTCGTAGTTGTCGATGTAGTACTTGAGGAATTCCTTGGCGGTGTCCTGGTTGTCCTTCGGCGTGAAATTCCAGATCGTGTAGACGTTGGCGTCCGGCATCGAGATGCCATTCGGCTTGGCCGGCCCGGCGATCGGCTGGCTCAGCTGCATTGCGTTGTAGATGTCAGGCTTGCTGGTCTGGATGCTGCGCATGCTGCTGATGGCGTCGTGAATGTAGCCGCCCACCCCGGACTGGATGTGGCGGTTGTCGGCGGCGTTGTCCCAGGCGAAAACCTCCGGCTCGTTGGCGCGTCTGTGGAACTCCTGGGCGAACTTGAGAAAGGTCTTCATCTCGGGCGAGTCGACGGTGACCGTCTTCCCGTCCGCGGCCACCTCGCTGGCGCCGAACGCCCACATGATCGCGCGCCAGTTGTGGTTGGCGTCATTGCAGTGTGAGATGGCGAATCCGGCCGGGTGGCCGGCCGCCTTCAGCTTCGCCCCGACGTCGAGGTATTGGTCCCAGGTCTTGACGGACTTGTAGTCCACGCCGGCTATGGACTGGAAGTAGTCAGCCCTGACGATCGGCACGATCGCGATGTAGTAATTGGGCCAGCCGCGCCAGGTCCCGTTGACCTGCCCAAGCTGCTTTGCCAGGGGCTCTGGCTGACCGTGCTTCTTGATCGCGTAATCGACGATGTCACCCATGTCGAGAAGCTGCTTCTCGTAGAGGTGGGTCAGGATCTGGCCGTTCATCTCGATGAGATCGTGGCCGGACTTTGACGCGACCTCGGCCGCCATCCGGGCCGGGAGGTCGTCGGTGGCGATGAAGTCGATGGTGGCGTCGACCTTGTTCTTGCTTCCCCAGTCCGCCACAAAGCCCTTCATCCATTCGTCGTAGGGAGGAATGAAGTGGCTCCACTGCAGGATTCGGAGCTGCTTTTTGCCGCCGCTCTTCGGACCGGTGGCACCCGGCGGAGCACAGGCGGCGAGCGCCGCGCCGGCGCTCACGGTGGCCGCGCTTTCCAGGAAGCGCCGCCGGGTAAGGGGCCTTTCAAAAAGGCTAGTCATTTGGTCTCCTCCCACTGCGACTCGCGGCAGTGGAGCCGCGAATTGCCGCCGAGCATACAACCGAACTGGGGTCAGTGCTTCGCCGCTTGGCTCAGGAGGGCGGCGGGTGGTCCCTAGCGCCGATTAGTGGAGTGAGCCCCACGTTTGGTGGGGGGAGGCCCCCCCGCCTCAGGCAAAC
>CAXMLP010000238.1:0-1778 GCA_964194225.1 uncultured bacterium
ATGTGTATAAGAGACAGGTCCACGGACGCTGCATCTCAGTCAACCGGTGCCGCTCCAGGCGCCTCGGTCACGCCTCCCCCCTCCAACCTCCCCCCTCTGCGTGGGGGGAGGTTCTTTGACTCGGTCCACTCCAAGGTCATCTCGAGGACCGCCAGCGCCGCCGCCTCAGCTTCCGCCCCCGTCCTGCCGCCCCTGTTACGTTTGCGGCACGGAGGTGACCATGGCAAAGATAAAAGCATTCAGCCCTGAGTTCGCCGATGCGTTCAAGGCTGAGATCAACAAGTCCTCGGTGTACAAACAGGCCGCAAAGGGCTGGAAGTGGACGGTCGGCCTGGTCGTGGAGGCCGAACCGGAGCTCAAGTTCCCGGAGTCCACCGGCGTTTTCATGGACCTCTTCGACGGCGAGGCTCGCGAGATCCGGGCGGTCACGGCCGCCGAGGCGGCCAAATGCGACATCGTGATCACCGCCCCTTACTCGCGCTGGAAGCAGGTGATGAAAAAGGAGCTCGACCCTGTCAAAGGAATGATGCAGGGCAAGCTGAAGCTGAAAGGCGACCTGCCCACCATCGTGCGCTACACCAAGGCGTCGCAGGAGATGACGGAGTGCACCACGCGCGTGCCGGTCGAGTTCCCGGACGAGGCCTGAACCGGGTGGTTCGCTGACATCGCACGGGCTGGCGAGCGGGTCAGATACACCGATGGCGATCAGGCCAGCGCTTTCGCGCAGATGCTCGGCGGCCTCATCCTGGCCAACATCCAGGCTCATCCGGGCAAACTGGCTGATTTCGACGCGCTTGCGGCGCGGGTGGGAGTGGCCGTCACGGATATCGACGAGTCGGTGACCCTCGACTTCAGGTCGGGCCGGCTGCAGGTCAGCAATGGCCTCAAGCGCGACCGCACGATCACCATTCGGACCGACGCCGATACGGTAATGTCACTTTCCAACCTGAGCATCGGGCCGCTTGGCATGCCCATCTACGTCAACTCTGTGGGTCGTGACATCGTCGCCAAGCTCGTCACCGGTCGGCTCAAGATCGACGGGATGTTGGCGAACATTCCCACCCTCAACCGCGTGACCCGGATCTTCTCTGTGCGGTGACGACCCTTTGCGTCGTCGGCGGCGGTGGGATGGGATCGCAGATCGCTCAGCAGGCTGCCCTGCACGGCGTTGAGGTCTTCCTGCAGGATGTCTCCGAAGACCAGCTCCGGCGGGCGGCCGAGCAGAATCGGAGCCTGCTCCAGCGACGCGTCGACAAGGGCCGGATGAGCCAGCCGGAGGCCGATTCCGCGCTGGCGCGGGTGAGGATGACCACCGATCTGGCGGAGGCGGCCGCCGGGGCGGACATCGCCATCGAAGCCGTCGTCGAGAAGTTGGCGGCCAAGCGGGCGGTCTTTGTAGACCTCGACCGTCTCTGTCCTCCCGCCGCGATCCTGGCCTCCAACTCCTCCACCATGGCGATCTCGAAGATCGCCGATGCAACGCAGCGGGCGGATCGCTGCTGCAACATGCACTTCTTCTTCCCGGTCCTGGTGATGGAGCTCTGCGAGGTCGTCCGGGGACCCGCAACAGCCCAGAAGACGATCGATGGGGCGATGGCTTTTGTCCGCGAGATCGGCCGGGTGCCGGTGCTGATCAACCGGGAGATCGATGGCTTCATCGTCAACCGGATCCTCCACCACGCCAGCCAGGAGGCCTACCGGCTTCTCGACGCCGGGGTGGCGACCTTCGAGGACATCGACCTCGCCGTCGAGAAGGGCCTCAACTGGCCGATGGGTCC
>CAXMLP010000239.1:0-1579 GCA_964194225.1 uncultured bacterium
GGCCACGACGGCTCGATGTCGACGCTCCACGCCAACAGCCCGCACGAGGCGCTGGGTCGCCTCGAGACGCTGGTTCTGATGGCGGGCGCGGATCTCCCTTCGCGCGCCATTCGCGAGCAGATGGCCTCGGCGGTGCACATCATCGTGCAGCAGCAGCGGCTGCGGGGGGGACCCCGCAAGATCGTCAGCGTCGCCGAGATCCTCGGCATCCAGGACGGCGAGATCCGCTACCAGGAGATCTTCGTCTACAAGCAGATCGGCATCAAGGACGGCAAGGCGGTTGGTTATCACACCGCGACCGGCCTCAAGCCGATGCGACTTGAGCACATCAAAGCGGGCGGCGAGGAGCTCCCCGATTCGCTGTTCGTGCCGACCCCTGAGCCGGCCGAGGCGGAGCTGTACTAGAAAAATGAATCTGATCCAAGGAGGGAACTGAAAGATGATCGTCTACGGCATCGCCCTGATCGCCGCGATGGGCCCTTTGGTGTTCTTTCTGGGCCTCGCCCAGAACCGCCGCGCCAACGCTGAGCTGCAGTCGAAGATGGCCGACTATGGCGTCCTCGACCCCTCGCAGCGGGCGGATGGTGCCTCGCGCGCCCCGGCCACGAGCCTTCGCGAAAGCCTGGCCCGGATCTTTCAGCCGGCGGCCGACAGGCTCAGCCAGGGCAACGTCAAAAAGGGCCGGCCCTCCCTGCAGGACCAGCTGGCGAAGGCGGACCTCAAACTGCGCACGTCGGAGTTCCTGGGCATCCAGATCGCCTTTGTCGCCGGCCTCGGCCTGATCGGCTTCATCCGGTTTGGCTTCTTCATCCAGTTCATCCTGATGGCGGCGGCGGGATACTTCATCCCCGGCTTCTATGTGAAGTACCGCCAGCGCGCCCGTCTCAAGGCTTTCAACAACCAGCTCGGTGACACACTGTTGCTGCTCTCCAACGCCCTCAAGGCCGGATACTCCTTCGCGCAGGCGGTCGATACCGTCTCCAAGAACGCCAGCCCTCCCATCGCCGATGAGTTCGCCCGCGCGGTTCGCGAGATGAACCTCGGCGGCACGGTTGAGGAATCGCTGTCCCATATGGTCACCAGAATCGAGTCCGAGGACCTGGACCTGATGGTCACGGCCGTCGCCATCCATCGGACGGTGGGCGGCAACCTGGCCGAGATCCTGGACAACATCGCCTTCACCATCCGCGAACGGGTGCGCATCAAGGGCCAGATCTCGACCCTGACCGCCTCGGCGAGAACATCGGGCCAGCTGATCACCAGCCTGCCCATCATCCTGTCGATCTTCATGTACTTCGCCACCCCCACCTACTTCAAACCGATGACCGAGAGCGTGGTCGGTTGGGTGATCCTGGGGCTCGCCGTGATCATGATCTTCCTCGGAAACCTGGTGATGAAAAAAGTCACCGCGATCGAGGTCTAGGAGAAATGCCAATGCAGATCCTTGTCCTTGGCGTAATAACCGGTGGCGGTCTCGCGCTCGTCATTTTGGGCACGTACCTGGGCCGGGGAGTCTCGGTTTCGAGTGACATGGTCCAGGACCGGCTGGGGGGTTTTTCCGGCAGCAAGCCGCTGACGC
>CAXMLP010000240.1:0-2249 GCA_964194225.1 uncultured bacterium
GACCTCTCCCGCACCCCCGTGCAGGCCGACGGACTCGCGCACCCGCGACTCAGCCTGCGCGAGCGATTCGACCAGATCTTCGAGGAGCAGAACGCCTACGCCGCGGTGGTCACCACCTCGGCCAAGGCGGGGAAGCTCTCGCTCACCGAGCAGCTCTCCCGCGCCGACATCAACCTGCGCGCGTCCGAGTGGATGCTCATCCGCCTCGGTACGGCCTTCGGGTTCGCTCTGATCGGGCTGATCCGTTTTGGATTGAGCTGGCAGCTGGTCGTCACCGGCGTCCTCGGCTACTTCCTGCCCCGGTTCTACCTGAGGCGCCGCCGCCGCAAGCGGATGCGGACCTTCGACGACCAGCTCGGCGACACGCTGGTGATGATGTCGAACGCGATCAAGACCGGTTACTCCCTCGCCCAGACGATCGACGTCGTGGCGAACAAAGCGTCAAAGCCGATCTGTACCGAATTCGACCGGGTGGTCAAGGAGGTGAACCTGGGCGCCAGCGTGGAGGAGTCGATGGCCCGGATGGTCCGCCGCGTCGAGAGCCCCGACCTGGACCTCGTCGTCACCGCGATCGGCATCAACCGCAAGATCGGCGGCAACCTCAGCGAGATCCTCGAGAATATCGCCGAGACGATCCGCGAGCGGGTGCGGATCAAGGGCGAGATGTCGACGCTCACAGCGCAGGCCCGCGGGTCGGGCTACATGATCACCGCGCTTCCCATCGTCCTGGGAGTTTTCATGTATTTCGTCACCCCCGCCTACTTCGTGCCGATGGTCGGCAGCCCGATCGGCATCGGCATGCTCGTCGGCGCGCTCTTCTTCCTCGGGATGGGCCAGCTGATCATGGGCAAGATCGCCACGGTGGATGTCTAATGCTGACGGCAGTCCTCCTCGGCATTCTCTTCGCCGTCGGGATCTTCGCGGTCTTCCGAGGCATGGATCGGACGGCCCTGGTCCAGAACGACCGGGTCGAGCAGATCCTCAAGGGCTATGGCGAAATCGAGGCGGCCTCGATCGATGAGATCGAGCTGCAGAGACCATTCTCGGAACGCGTGCTCAAGCCTTTTCTGGAGAGGATCGGCAAGCTGGTCGACGACCGAACGCCGGCCAAGTCGACCCAGGCCATGCGGATCAAGCTCAGCATGGCCGGCAACCCCGCCAACCTAACGGTCGGCGGCTTCCAGGCAATGCGGGCCGCCGTGGGTGGCCTGCTCCTGGTCCTCGGCGCGCTGATCGGCGCCCTGCTCGGCCGGGGGCCCATCGGCATCCTGATCGGTGGCCTGGCCGGCGCCGGGATCGGCTTCTTCGGCCCGATGCTCTGGGTCAAGTCTCTCGGCGACAAGCGCCGCAAGGGCATCCAGAAAGCGCTGCCGGACGCAATGGACCTGCTCACCATCTCGAGCGAGGCGGGCCAGTCGTTCGATGCCGCGGTCAGGAACGTCGTTGACAAGTACCACAACCCGCTCACCGAGGAGCTGGCCAAGGTCCTGCTCGAGGTCCAGCTGGGCCGGCCCCGCATGGAGGCGCTGGAGGACATGGGCAAGCGAGCCGGGGTCGAGGACCTCAACAACTTCGTGCAGCAGGTCATCCAGTCCGAGCAGATGGGCGTCGGCATCGCCAAGATCCTGCGGATCCAGTCGACCGAGCTCCGCCGCCGCCGCCGTCAGCGGGGCCAGGCCCTGGCCGCCCAGGCATCGCTCAAGATGATGCTGCCGATGGTCGGCTGCATCTTCCCGACGCTATGGATCATCCTGCTCGGCCCCGCCATCCTCGTGGTGCTGAAAGCAAAGGGCTAGGCTCCTCACCTGGCTTGCCGGGTGAGCCCTTTCGAGTCGGGAATCAATACAATCGGATCCAAGTGAGCCGCCATCGCGAGTACCGCCTTGCCCGCTGAGACACTCGACCTGGTCGTCCTCGGCGGGGGTTTTGGCGGGTACACGGCCGCCATCCGGGGTGCCCAACTGGGCATGAAGGTGGCCCTCGTCGAAGAGGCGAAGATGGGGGGCACCTGCCTCCACTGGGGCTGCATCCCGACCAAGGCCTTGCTCGAATCGTCCGAGCTGCTCTATAGGCTGCGCGACCGGGGCGTGGAGTTCGGCATCCGGGTCGAGGGGCTCAGCGTTGACTTTCCCACCATCGTCAAGCGCAAGGATTCGATCGTCGGCCTTCTAACCAAGGGGGTCGAGGGGCTGATGCGCAAGAACAAGGTCGAGGTGGTCGCCGCCCGCGGCACAGTGTCGGGCAAGAAC
>CAXMLP010000241.1:0-2965 GCA_964194225.1 uncultured bacterium
GGGTTCGATTCCCATCCATCCCCGCCATCAGGATGGACAAGCGGGCTTCTGACCGCCGGGCGCCTCGGCGAGGCCGGATATCCGCAAGCTCGAAGTCCTTCGGCCGGTTATCAGAGCGATGGTGGGGTTGATTGCTGGGTGGCTATCCCTGCTCTGCTCCGTTTCCGGAAAGCAGCAGCACCTGGCGCGCTGCCAGAGGGCTCTGTGATTTCAGGGCGAGTACACGCCGGATCGAAGGCTGACTTCGACCGGCTATATCAGGACATGTATCCGAGAATCTTCCGCACCCTCGCGACACTCTTGGGAGACTCCGCCGCCGCGGAGGACTGCGCCCAGGATGCCTTCCTGAAGGCCTTCCGCGCCTGGCCGAAATGGAAGGCCGGCGGAGCACCCGAGGCCTGGATCCACCGGATCGCGCTGAACACCGCTTTCTCCTTCATGCGCAAGCGCCGCCTGCGCGAGGTCGGCGAGCTGATCAGGCGCCTCGGCAGACCCGTCGATCCCGATCCGACTGAACGGATTGGCGGCGAGGTGATCGAGCAGATCCGGCGCCTTCCTGCCAAGCAGGCCGCTGTTCTGGTCCTGCGCCACGTCCACGGCTACACCAACCGCGAAATTGCAGGTGCAATCGGCGAACCGGAAAGCACCGTGGCAACTCGGCTGATGACCGCCAAACGAACGCTTCGGGCGCGGCTCGCCAACTCGTTTCCAGAAAGTTCCGATACTTCGGCCACCCTGCGCGTCTCTCCAGTCGAATGAACGTGAACGGCGGTGACGGATTCGACCAGCTCATCGAGCGGGAGCTGGCGCGAGTCGCGAGCGGATTTGAGGGCGCAAATCCCTCGGCCGCGCAGTCCGCTTACCACGTCGCCTTTGCCTCAGGAGGGTCCACAGTGTCAATCTTTTCGTCGATCACAGCAGCGCTCACCACCAAGGCGGCCATAGCGGCCACCGCGGCAACTCTCGTCGTGGGCGGCAGCGCGGCCGCCGGCGTGGCCACGGCCGGCCCCAATCCTGCCACCTGGGGCAGTCAGGTCGTCCAGACGGTCAAGGACTGCAAGCACGCAGTGCGGGTGGGATCGGGCACCGCGACCGCACCCGAAAATGTCGGGCAGTGCGTGAGCTCGTTCGCCAAGAAGCACGGCGCCGACAAGCGGGTTGAGCACGCAACCGACAGCCGGCCCAAGCATCACGAGCGCAAGCCGGCCGCCACCGCAACCGACAAGCAGGCGGACGCCGACTCGGCTGCCGGCACCGACAAGCATTCCAACAACGGCCACCACGCCAAGGCCGACGAGGTCGCCGCCGGCACGCACCAAACCGGACCGTCGCCCCACCGCTGACAACGAATCGATGAAGTTAGGGCTCGGTCTCGGCCGGGCCCTTTTTTTCATCTGCTACTCCGTCTGCGAACGCTGCTCCTCGATCACCGTCTCGATTGCCTGCCGCGACGCCAGGCCCAGCCAGCGACCGTCGGGGTCGGTCACGAAGACCAACTTGAAGCCCCCCGCCTTCATGCGATCCAATATCTCCGTAACCGGGACGTCGGGCCGATAGGTGCTCGGCCCATCCTCCATCACGTCTTTGGCAAGGGCTCCCTCGGGTGCTTGCTCGATGTCGGCCACGCGCAGCCGCCCAAGCAGGATTCCAGCTGGGTTGAGCACCGCGCACCAGGTCCAGCCGCCGGCGGCCATCCTCTCTCGCACAGGTGCGACGGGATCAGTCAGCTGGCAGACCGGGGCATCCGTCCGCATCGTCGCCCTAACCGTCGGTATCGCCGCCTGGTCACCTTCGATGGCGTAACCGAAGGCCATCCAATCGACCTTCCCACCGGTGTAGTCGCGGACTTCAGAGAATCCCAGGCTCTCGAGCCGCCACGCGGCCCTGATGCTCATGTCTCACTGGAAGTCGTAGCAATAGACCACGATCGCGCGCGTCCGGTCGAGCTCGCCAGACCGATCGGCGAGCTCCTTGAGGGGAATGCTGAGCGCTCCGGGCAGATGGCCGGCGCGATATTCATCTACTGGCAGCACCTCGACGACCTGGGCGCCCCCGCTGACGAGTTGGTGCAACTGCTCGCGTCCAATTGGTATCGGCAAGGTACGGGCACCTCCCTGGCTGGCCTGATGTGATAGCCACGCTAACAGACATGAGGGCAGCGCAGATAGCCGACGGCGCAAGATTTCGGGCGGGCCGTGCGTTTGCGTTGATATGACCAAGTCATATAGTCCCGGACTAACGTTCCGAGGTAGTACCGCAGTCATGGTGGCACTGGCCCTGGGGCTGGTCTGGATATTTGTCATCAGCCATGGCTCGAGCTCCGGCAGCGGACAGCTGCCGACCTCTATAGCCCAGCCGGCAGTGCAGGCAGGACCGGCCGCTCCCCCGGTCGCCGTGCCGGGCCTGGTTCTCGACGAGCAGGCGACGCGTCCTCCCCTGGTGGTCGTGGACCACGCGATCTCCGTGTCCCTGGCAACCTCGCTGATCGGCCTGCCCCTGCTGCTGTTGATCTGGCTCCTGTGCCTGGTGAGGTTCGCCAGCGCGGCTCGCCTGCTCCATTGCGGCCGGCAGCACGTGGCCCTCGCAGCCGAGCTCGGGATCGATCCCTTGCACCTTGCGGTTCTGGCAGAGGACGAGCTCATCAAGCTCCAGGACAAGGTCGCGTTCGATGAGCTGACCGGTGTCATGCGGCGGGCTGCGGGTCTGGCGACCCTGGAGCGTGAGGTGGCCCGGGCGAGCCGGCGCGCCGCGCCCCTGGCCGTCGCCTTCATTGACGTGGACGGACTCAAGAAGGTGAACGACAGCCAGGGTCACGCGGCTGGCGACCAGCTTCTCAAAGAGGTGGTCGAGGTCCTCGGCAACCGCTTGCGAGCGGAGGATGAGATCTTTCGTTACGGCGGAGATGAGTTCTGCTGCAAGCAGGGTGTGGACCGCGACCAGTTGACCATCCACGCCGACCGCGGCT
>CAXMLP010000242.1:0-6673 GCA_964194225.1 uncultured bacterium
GATGTGTATAAGAGACAGGCCTTATGGCCCGCCGGAGCGGCCGGCGCGGCGGCGCCGCGATGGCTGCCGAGCTGGGGGCAAAGGGCGTCTCCCGTGCCACGGTTGAGCAATTGCTGGCGGGGCGTGATCCTGAGATTGAGATCGCCGGGGCGGAGCGGTTTGCCCGCGGCTGGCTCGGTCGCGTCAAGGTGGGTTCGGTTCAATCTCTGCTGGAGTTTGCCGGCCCGAGGCTGCTGCGGCGGGGATACTCGCCGGCCGTCGTTCGTGAGGCCTGCCGGCGCGCGGTCAACTGATCGGTCGCCACTGGCCGGCGCGCACCGCGACATGACCCGCTTGGCGGGCAGCCCGGAAGCAATCTGGCCATGTGGCTGATCCGAGACTAGAATTTCGGTTGCGGCCGAAATGCCGCTCGTAGCCAAGTGTTCTGCCTGCCATGCGGCCGCCCGCGGCCGCCGGCACCAGCACCTTCACAACCGAATACATGAGGTGAAACAAGCAACATGCAAACGGTCATTCTTGTTGCCGTTCTCACGGCGGTCCTCGGGATCGCGGTGGGGGGGGCAATCGTCTATCTAGTCAATCGCAGTCGCGTCAGAGCCACACCGGCCGCCGTCGTCCTCGACGAGGCGGCGATCAGAGCGCAGATCCAAACCGACATCGAAACCGGGATGAAGGAGCGTCTGCTCGAGGCGAAGGAGCAGGCGGTTGTGATCAGGACCGAGGCGGAGCGCGAGGCGCGCGAAACCAAGGCCCAGGCGTTGCAGGTCGAGAAGCGTCTCCTGACCAAGGAGGAGAACCTCGATCGCAGAGCGGAGGAGAACGCCCGGCGCGAGCAGTCGCTGGGCGATCGAGAGAAGCAGCTCGATGAACTCCGCAGCCAGTTGGATGAGTCTCTGAAACAGAGGCTGACCGAGCTGGAGCGGGTCGCCAACATGACCCGCCAGGAGGCCCAGGGAATCCTCATGAGTGAGCTCGAACAGGAGCTCCGCAACGAGGTGGCGAGGAAGGTGAGGGAAGCCGAGCTCTCGGCCCGTGACCAGAGCGAGAAAAAGGCCCGAGCCATCGTCACCGAGGCAATTCAAAGGATCGCCGCCGACCAGACGGCGGAAACCTCGGTCTCGGTACTGCCCCTTCCGTCAGAGGATATGAAGGGCAGGATCATCGGCCGCGAGGGGCGCAACATCCGCGCCCTCCAGCAGGCCACCGGCATCGACATCATCGTCGACGACACTCCCGAGGCAGTGATCATCAGTGGATTCGACCCGGTCCGCCGCGAGGTGGCTCGGGTGACCTTGACCAAGCTGATAGTCGACGGACGGATTCACCCGGCGCGCATCGAAGAGACCGTCGCAAAGGCGCGACTCGAGGTGCAGCAGAGGATCAAGGAAGAGGGGGAGGCCGCCGTCCTGGACGTCGGCCTGCAGGGACTTCATCCCGAGGTTGTCCGCCACCTCGGCATACTCCGGTTCCGAACCTCCTACGGGCAGCAGGTGCTCAACCACTCCAAAGAGGTCGCCCATCTCGCTGCGATGATGGCGGCCGAAGTCGGGGCGGATATTCGGATCGCAAAGATGGCGGGTCTGCTCCATGACGTGGGCAAGGCCATCGATCACGAGGTCGAGGGATCACATGCGGTGATCGGCGCCGACCTCATACAGCGCCATGGAGTACCACCAGCGGTGGTCCACGCCGTTCGGGCGCACCACTACGACGAGGAGCCACAGACGGTCGAGGCTCTTCTGCTGATCGCGGCGGACGCGATCTCGGCCGCCCGGCCCGGTGCCCGGCGGGAAACGCTCGAGGCCTACGTGAAGCGCCTCGAGAAACTCGAGGAGATTGCGAATTCCTTCGAGGGAGTGGAGCAATCCTTCGCCATTCAGGCCGGCCGCGAAGTCCGGATCGTGGTCAGGCCAACTCAGATCGACGATGCGGCCGCCCAGCTGATGGCGCGGGACATCGCCAAGCGCATTGAGAGCGATCTCAGCTACCCGGGGCAGATCCGGGTGACGGTGGTTCGCGAAACCCGAGCCGTCGAATACGCCAAATAGCAGTCACAACGGGCCTCAAAACGAAAACGACAGACTCAAATCGACAAACGCAAATCGACGACAGGAGAGGCGATCCCGGGGCCGGGGTCGCCTCTCTTTTTTTGACCGCCCTCCCGCCCGGCCGGGAGCAGCCGGTCGGCGTGGGGAAGGGCATTCTGCACCTAGACTTCTGATCGTCGTGAGCCGGGAATTCAAGATCCTCTTCGTCGCCGACGTGGTCGGCGAACCCGGCCGTCGGGCCGTGAATGAGCTGCTGCCGCAGCTGCGAGACGAGCTGGAGCCCGACCTCACGATCGTCAACGGTGAGAACTCGGCGGGCGGGTTCGGCCTGACGGTGAAGACAGTCCGGGA
Organism: uncultured bacterium; assembly: GCA_964194225.1. Taxonomy (GTDB): domain Bacteria; phylum Chloroflexota; class Dormibacteria; order Dormibacterales; family Dormibacteraceae; genus CAXMLP01. The sequence continues at coordinate 2,400 of CAXMLP010000242.1, forward strand.
ACTGCAGGCGGCGGGTGCCGACGTCATCACCAGCGGCAACCATGTCTACGACCAGCGCGAGTTCGTCCCCGAGCTGCCGGCCCTGGAGCGGGTCCTGCGGCCACACAATTACCCGCCGGGCGCCCCCGGGACCGGCTACTGCGTGATCGAGGCAGGCGGAGAACCGGTGCTGGTCATGAATCTCATGGGCCGCCTGTTTCTCAATGACATCGACGATCCCTTCCGCACCGCCGACGTCATCCTGGCCGCCCTGCCCGAGCCGCGCATCGTCTTCTGCGATTTTCATGCCGAGGCGACCTCCGAGAAGGTGGCGATGGGCTGGTACCTCGACGGCCGGGTGAGCGCGGTGGTCGGCACGCACACCCACGTGCCGACCGCTGATTTCCGCCTCCTGCCCGGGGGCACCGCCTTCTGTACCGACGTCGGCATGGTCGGTCCGCGCGACAGCGTGATCGGCATGGACCCCGAGCTGGTGCTCCGTCGCTTCCTCACCGCGGTCCCCCAGAAGTGGCGGGTGGCGGACGGACCCGTGACATTCAACTCGGTATTGATTACCATTGACCGACTCAGCGGACGTTCCAGTTCAATTCGACGCATCGATCGAGAAACATCGTGACGGGGGTTCCAGCAATGAGCGGGGAGGGCAGGGCACCGGTGGAGGTGCTCAAGGTCTCTGCAACGTCCAAGCCTGTGGCGGTGGCCGGCGCGATCGCCGGAGTGATCCGCAGCCAGAGCCGGGTGGAAGTGCAGGCGATCGGCGCGGGAGCCATCAACCAGGCGATCAAGGCGATTGCGATCAGCCGGGGCTACGTCGCGCCCGGCGGCATCGAGTTGGTCTGCGTTCCATCGTTCATCGACATCTCGATCGACGGTGAGGAGCGGACCGGCATCCGGCTCCTGGTGGAGGTCCGCTGAAAGCTCCCCGGACCACCGCGCGCACGTTCAATGTCTGGACCATCGGGTGCCAGATGAACGCAGCCGACTCTGAGAACCTCTCTCGCCGCTTCCTCGCGGCGGGCTTCCAGGAAACCGATCTCGAGCATGCCGACGTGGCCGTGCTGAACACCTGCTGTGTACGGCAGGCGTCGGAGGACAAGGTCTACGGCAAGCTTCACGAGCTGCGGGCGTGGAAGACCGGCGACCGGGTCATCGCTCTGACCGGCTGCCTGGGTGCCAAGGAAGGCGCCCAGCTCACCAAGCGCTTTCCGCAGCTGGACGCGGTGCTGCCGATCGGCAAGTACGAGGAGTTCATCGGGGATCTCGAGGCGCGTTACGACGTTTCGCAGGGCGAGCCGCTGCCCGCGGCCGGCCGGACGGGGGTGAGCCATTACCTCAACGTGATCGAAGGCTGCAACCACAACTGCACCTTCTGCATCGTCCCCCGGGTCAGGGGGCGGGAGCGCAGCTTCACCATCGAGTCGATCGTCGCCCAAACTCGCGACGCGGTCGCTGACGGGGCTCGCGAGGTGGTCCTGCTCGGACAGAACGTCGATGCCTATCGGGATCCCGCCACCGGCGGCGGATTGGCCGCACTGCTCCGCGAGGTGGAGATGGTCGATGGGTTGAAGCGGGCCCGGTTCATGACCTCGCATCCCCGAGACCTGGAACCCGAGCTGCTCACGGTGATGGCAGCGAGCGAGACGATCTGCCGTGAGTTGCAGCTTCCGATCCAATCGGGAGACGACCTGCTGCTGAAGCGAATGGCTCGCGGCTACCTGACGCGGGACTACCGCCTCATCATCGAACGGGCCCGGACGCTGATGCCGGACCTCGGGATCGCGACCGACATCATCGTCGGGTTCCCTGGCGAAACAGAGCAGATGTACCTCAACACCAGGCGGCTTGTGGAGGAGATGGAGTTCGATGTCGTCCACATCGCCATGTATTCCCCACGGCCGGGCACCCATGCCGGCGATCGGATGAGCGACGACGTGCCGGCGATCGAGAAGAAGAGGCGCATCAATGACCTGCTGGTGCTTCAAAAGGAGATCGCCGGCCGGCGGACGGCCGCCTGGCTGGGCCGCGAGGTGGAGGTACTGATCGAGGGCAGAGACGAGCTCGGGCGGCCCTACGGCCGCAGCCGGCAGGGTAAGCGCGTAACGGTGAAGCGCGCCCTGAAGGAACCCGGCGAGGTGGTCCGGGTCCTGGTGGAAGACGCCTTCCCCGGCCAGCTCAGCGGACCGCCCGCGGCCTGAGGCTGCCCTTGGAAACCCCGGTCATGCGGCAGTACCGGGAGGCCAAGGCACGCCACCCGGACGCGATCCTGCTGTTTCGGATGGGCGATTTCTTCGAGCTCTTCAACGAGGATGCCGAGGAGGCCGCCCCGATCATGGGGGTGACCCTCACCTCCCGGCCACTCGGCAAGGCGGGTCGCCACCCGATGTGCGGTGTTCCCTTCCATGCCTGGCAGGCGTACGCGGGCAAGCTGCTCCGGGCCGGCAAGAAGGTGGTGATCTGCGACCAGGTCGAGGCACCCACCGGCAAGGGCCTCGTCAAGCGCGATGTCACGCGTGTTCTCACCCCGGGCACGGTCATCGAAGAGGCCTACCTGGACCCCGGCCGAGGCAACTACCTCGTGGCGGCGTGGACCAGGGGTGGCGAGGCGGGATTGGCCGCCTGCGACCTGAGCACATGTGAGCTACTCCTCTGTCAGCTGCCCGCCGATCGCCTGTCGAGCGAGCTGGAGCGCCTCGGCCCAGCCGAGCTCCTCCTGCCGCCCGGGGTCGAGCTCTATCGCTTCGACCCCGAACGCGGCCGCCGCCGGCTGAAGAAGGACCTGGGCATCGCCTTCGAGGCCTCGGTTGGCGCGGCCGAGGCTCCCCTGGCAGTCGGCGCCGCGGGGGTGATTCTCGACTACCTGGAGTCGACCCAGGTGAAGGTGACGCCAGGCCTCTTCCGAGTCACCACCTACTCGCCGGAGAGCACCATGCAGCTCGACGCAGCCACCCTGCGCAACCTCGAGCTGGAGGCTCTGTACCGGCTGACCGATCGGACCACGACGCCAATCGGCGCGCGGCGCCTTCGCACGTGGCTCTGGGCGCCACTGCGGGATGTGGAAAAAATCGAGCTCCGCCTCAGCGCAGTCGCCGAGTTGGAGCGGGAGCCGGCCTTGGAAACCGCCCTGGGAGGGGCCCTGAAGGCAGTGGGGGATCTCGAGCGCCTGACGGGTCGCGCCGCCCACGGCCTTGCCTCGCCCCGCGAGCTGGGCGCCCTGCGCCGGTCGCTCGAAGCCCTGCCCGCCGTGGCCCTCTCTCTCGAGCCGGCCGAATCGCTCGCCCTCAGAGACCTGGCCGGGCACGTCGCGGAGGAGGGCGAGCTGGCGGCCTACCTGGCGGGGGCCTTGGTGGCGGAACCGCCCGCCCACAGCCGGGAGGGGGGAGCCATCCGGCCCGGCTTCGATCCCCAGCTCGACGCCATCCATGAGGCCTCGCGGTCGGCCCGGGAATGGATCGCCGGCCTCGAGGCCGAGGAGCGGGCGCGAACCGGCATCAAGGCCCTGAAGGTTGGCTACAACCGGGTGTTCGGGTACTACCTCGAGGTCAGCGCCGGCCAGGCCGGGTTGGTACCGCCCGAGTACATCCGCAAGCAGACGTTGACCGGCGCGGAAAGATACCTCACACCGGAGTTGAAGGAGCGCGAGGCGATCGTGCTCAACGCTCAGCAGCAGGTGATCGCCCGGGAGGCAGAGCTGCTTCGCGCCATCTTCGCGAGGGTGGCGGGTGGCGCCGCGACGGTGCTCGCCAGCGCCCAGGCGATCGGGGCGCTCGATGCGATACGCAGCCTGGCCGCCGCCGCCAGGGAGCTCGGCTGGTCGCGGCCGACCATCAATGCCGGGGTCCGTATGGAGATCACCGCCGGGCGTCACCCGCTTGTCGAGGCTTCGGTGCCGGCCGGGACCTACGTTCCCAACGACCTGCTCCTGGACCCCGATGCCGAGCAGGTGATCATCCTCACCGGGCCGAACATGGCGGGCAAGTCGACCTACCTTCGCCAGGCGGCCCTGATCACACTGCTGGCGCAGGCCGGCTCCTTCGTTCCGGCTGCGACGGCCTCGATCGGCCTGTGCGACCGCCTGTTCACGCGGGTCGGGGCGCACGATGAGCTGTCCCACGGCATGTCCACCTTCATGGTTGAGATGACCGAGACAGCGAACATCCTGAACCACGCCACCCGCGCCTCCCTGGTCATCTTCGACGAGGTGGGGAGGGGAACTTCGACCTACGACGGCATGTCGATCGCCCAGGCGGTCGTCGAGCACCTCCACGACGCGCCCC
>CAXMLP010000243.1:0-1724 GCA_964194225.1 uncultured bacterium
CGCACCATCGCCGCCACCTTCTTCATCGGCGCCGCTCTCGCCGGCGCCGGCGGCGTGATCTTCGCGCTCTACTTCAACTCGATCCGTTTCGACCTCGGGTTCTCAGCCGGCCTGATCGCCTTCACCGCCGCCGTTCTCGGCGGGATCGGCAACATCGAGGGGGCTGCCCTCGGTGGTCTCTTGATCGGCATCATCCGAGCGCTCAACGAGAGGTACTTCTCGCCCAGCTGGTCCGACGTGGTCATCTTCGCCATCCTGGTGATGGTGCTCGTCTTCCGGCCCACCGGCCTGCTCGGCATGCGGGTGCCCGAGAAATGATCGCCGGGCTGCGCGACCCCGAGCGGCGGCGCAGCAAGCTTCGACAGTGGTCTCGCGACCCCAACATGATCGTCTACGGGATCCTCCTCATCGGAGCCATAGCATTTCCCCCGATCGCCTCCTTCGCGACCGGCACCAGCGTCCTGACCAGCCTGGTCGCCAATGCCGGCGTCTGGGTCCTGCTGGCGATCGGCCTCAACGTCGTGGTCGGGTTCGCGGGACTGCTCGATCTCGGCTACGCCGCCTTCTTCGCGATCGGCGCGTACACGTTTGCGCTCCTCGCCTCGGCCCAGCTGCGCTCCAGCCCGCTCCACATGGCGGTCCACCTTCCCTTCTGGGTCCTGCTCTTCGTGGCCATGTTCGTGGCGGCGGCCTGCGGCGCAGTCCTCGGCGCGCCCACCCTTCGCCTCCGCGGGGACTACCTGGCCATCGTCACCCTCGGCTTCGGCGAGATCGTGCCCCGCGTCTTCCGCAACGATCCCGGTCACTGGACCGGGGGTATCAATGCGATCGGCGGAATCGACCAACCGACCCTGCCGATCTGTCTTGACGGTCCCTGGTCCAAAGGTGACGACTTCAAGGTCCACTTCGGCGGAGTGGATTGCTCATTCAGCAGCTCCGACCCGACGGCCTACTACGTGCTCATGGTCATCCTCGTGATCGTCTGCGTGATCCTGGTCCGCAACCTGCAGATCTCGCGCCTCGGCCGAGCCTGGGCGGCGGTTCGCGAAGATGAGGTGGCCGCCGCGGCAATGGGTGTGAACACGCGGAACATCAAGCTCCTCGCCTTCGCCATCGGCGCCGCCTTCAGCGGGTTCGGGGGCGCCTACTACGGCGCCAAGCTCTCCCTCGTCAGCCCGGACAACTTCGACTTCACAGTCTCCATCACGGTTCTGGTGATGGTCGTGCTGGGCGGGATGGGAAACATCCCGGGCGTGATCGTGGGGGCCCTTGCCGTCTACTTCCTGGAGTTCAAGTTTTTGACCGACCTGCCCCACAATGCCCGCGCGGCCGTCGACGCCGTCGGCCTCGGCCCGATCCTCGATCCGGCCAACCCGGCCAACGGCTGGCCGGGCATCGAGGACTTCGTGGGCAGGCTCAACTACCTGGTCCTGGGCTTGATCCTGGTGACGATGATGCTGCTTCGTCCGCAGGGCTTCCTGCCGAGTCGGGTTCGGGCCCAGGAGCTCAAGGCTGAGGGCGCCGCCGACGATTCGGTCTTCGACCAGCGGGCGGGACAGACGTGAGGCCGGCGAGATGACCGAACGCACCGGGGAGACCATCCTGCGGCTCGATGGCGTGACCAAGCGATTCCTGGGCCTGGTTGCTGTCGACAATGTCAGCTTCGAGGTGAGGGAAGGCGAGGTCTTTGCGCTCATCGGCCCAAACGGCGCCGGCAAGACGAC
>CAXMLP010000244.1:0-8411 GCA_964194225.1 uncultured bacterium
GGCGAGGGCGGCAGCGGCGGCGCGCTGGGAATGGCAGTCGCCGACCGCGTTCTGATGTTGGAGAACTCGATCTACTCGGTCGCCATGCCGGAAGCGGCCGCCTCGATCGTATGGCGAGACAACTCGCGCAAGGTCGAGGTCGCCGAGCAGCTCCAGATCACCTCGCGTGACCTGCACGCGATGGGAGTCGTCGAAGAGGTCGTCGAAGAGCCAGAGGGGGGCGCGCACAGCGATCCCGACGGCGCCGCACGGGCACTTGATCGGGCGCTCTACCGGCACCTGGCCCTCCTGCAGGGCACCCCGCCCGTGGAGTTGCTGCAGCGGCGCTACGAGCGATTCCGCTACATCGACTCCCTGATCCGCGCCGACGCCGACTTCGGGCCCAAGGTAGGCGCTTCAGCGGCGAATTCAGTGCGGAACACCCCCGCCTAGCCGGCGGCGCCCCCTAGAATCCGGTCGGACCAGTGAACTTTGCACGCGGCGCCCTCGGGGGCGCGATCGCCCTCGGAGTCGCCGCCCTCGTCGTGGTCGCGATGGTTTCCGCACGCCCGGCCAAGCCGCCTCCTGCAGTCGACGAACCACCTCCGGACGGCGGCAGTGCCGCGGCCGGGATCGCCGCCGTCGCTCCGGATGGACGCCTCCCGAGCGGGCTGATTCCGGGCTCCCTGCGGGCTCTCACCGCCGAGGAGCGGTCCCTGCGGCCGGCGATGAACGTCTACCGGAACACCCTCGGCACCGTGCCGAATAGCCGGCTGGCCGGGATTCCCCCGCGCGTCTACGTGCCGAACAGCACGGCGGCGACGGTGGATGTGATCGATCCGACCACGATGGCGATCACCGACCACTTCCGCGTCGGGGCAATTCCTCATCACATCACACCCTCCTGGGATATGACCAAGCTCTACGTCAACAACGAGGGCTCCAGCTCGCTCACCGTCATCGATTCGGCCTCGGGGAAGGTGACCGGGAATATCTCGGTGCCCTTTCCCTACAACCTCTACTTCACCCCGGACGGCAAGAAGGCAGTCGTCATCGTCGAGCGGCTGGCCCGCATCGATTTCCGCGACCCGGAGACCTGGCAGCTCCTGAAATCGGTCCCGATCCCCTGGCGGGGCATCGACCACATCGACTTTTCGGCGGACGGTGGTTACCTGCTCGGCAGCACCGAGTGGAGCGGGATCATCGTCAAGGTCGACACCAACACGATGGAGATAACCGGGTCACTCAACGTGGGTGGTCTGCCGATCGATGTCCGCCTGGCCCCGGACGGATCGGTGTTCTACATCACGAACCAGGGCCGCCACGGCGTCTCGATAGTGGACGGTAACCTGATGACGGAGGTCGGCTTCCTGCCCACCGCCCACGGGGCTCACGGCCTCCAGGTGTCTCGAGACACCCATTTCATGTACGTCAGTAACCGCGACTCCGGCTCAATCTCCGTCATCGATATGGCGAAGCGGTCCGTCGTCGTTACCTGGTCGGTCGGCGGCAGCCCCGACATGCTCCAGCTATCGCCGGATGGCAAGGAGCTCTGGGCCTCCGGCCGCTATCACGGAACGGTCATGGTCGTGGACACCGAGACCGGTGCCGTGACCAGGACGATCCACGCCGGACCCGGCGCCCACGGCCTCACCTACTTCCCCAATGTCGGCAACTACAGCACCGGCCACAACGGCGTTTACCGCTGAGGGGCAAGGGGGAGCTTTAGTTTCAGCCAGTCGTGGATGTGGCGGTAGCCCAGATCCTGGTTCAGGTGGAGGATCGGGGCGTTCCGAGAGTCGTTGTCGGTACGGATCCGATCGACACCCAGCGCGATCGCCTGGGCGATTGTCTCGAGCTTCAGCGCACGGGCGATCCCGCGGTTTCGGACCTCGCTCTTGACACAGGTCCAGTCGGTGTGGACGATGCCGCGTTCCACCGGGTAAGCGAGGGTCGATAGCCCGACGATCTCGTCGCCAGAGGTGGCGATGAAGATGCGATCCTCGTGGATGAATGGCGTCGCCAGCCATTCCTCGAACTGCTCGTAGGAGTCGGGCACTATCGTGTCGGAGGAAGGCACGTCCAGTTCGCAAGGCACAGACATCTCGTAGGTGCGCCGCAGGCGCTCGGGGTCTGTGCTCAGGGCCAATGTGGTGATGCTGATCCGCTCCTCCCGCATCCGCGCAATCGACTTGTCATGGAGTGCCGAAAGCCGGGCCCTGCCCTCCTCCAGGTCAAGTTCCCAGAAGCGCTCGCGACCGTCCTCCGCGTACCCACGGCCGGCCAGCGCCCCGACCGCTACGGCGTCTTACTCGGGCACAAACGCGGATGCAACGAGCGCGCCGTCGCGGCGGGCCTGCTCCTCCAGGAACGCATAGGCGTGATCGAGCGCGGCCGTGGTTCGGACGCCGGTGAGCAGGCCCGCCCGCAGCCGGGCAACCCGGTCCGGGACCTCCGCCCAGGGATGGTGGCGGGAGAAAGCAAAGCCGACCGGCCTTCCCGCTGCCTCGATCCGGAACCTGGCCCAGACCTCGGCCGGATTCGAGTAAAAGAGCCGCACGACGGCTGGGTCGAGCGGGTCCTGAGGATCCTCGTCGCTGAACACGTCGGCAACGAAACGGGCGTCGGCCGGGGAACCGGGGACAAAGGTCAGCGAGCTCGACATGGCTGCAGCGTAGTACCGTTTCGCCTGAATGAGCCACCCGTACCTGGCATTCGAGCTGCGCCCCGGATGGGGCTTCCTGGGCTGGATCCTGGTCGGGCTGATCGCCGGCGCGATCGCCGGGCGCATCGTCCGGGGCAGAGGCTACGGCTGCCTGGTGGACATCATCGTCGGCATCATCGGCGCCTTCATCGGTGGCGCGCTGCTGGGTGGTTTCATCCCTGGCCCGGCCGGCTTTTGGGAAAGCCTTGTGGTGGCGGTGATCGGAGCCATCGTCTTCCTCAGCGTCCTGAGGCTGGTCACCGGACGCCGGATCGGACCGCCACCTCGCTAGACGGCGGCTGCTCTCCCCGGCTCCCTTCCCGCTTCGGATTCCCGAGCCGCGACCCGGCGGCGCTGAATTCCAACGCAGCTCAGCGCCGCCAGCAGCAGCAGGACGACCGAGATCATCAGCGTCGGCCGCATGGCGATCAGGAAGGCGTTGTTGAACACATCGTGGAAGTACGCTGCGATCTGGTCCTTGAACTGCTGAGCAGCCGCCGGTGACAGCCTCGGGTCCAGGGGAAAGTTGGCGGCCGCCGACCCGGTCTGGCCCCGGCCGACCTCGAGTCCGGCGTGGCCGCTGCCGTTGAAGGAATCGATCAGCCTCTGGCGCACCGGCGGCGGCAGCTGGGCGGGCAACTCGCCGGCGCGGGCCGACGCCTGGTCACGCAGTGCAGCACTCAGCCGGTTCTGGAGCACAGCGCCGACGATTGAGGAGCCGATCGCGCCACCGAGCTGGCGGGTGGTGTTGAAGACGCCCGAGGCCGCGCCCACCATGTGCGGTTCGATGTTCCGCATCGCGACGGTGATGGCGGGTGCGAAGATGCCGCCCAATCCCACTCCGGCGACCAGCAGCCAGGGCAGGAAGGTCAGCCAGGTCGAGTCGAGGGTGGCGGTCATGATGATGCCGCCCATCCCCAACGCAAAGAGGGTCACGCCACCCATGAGGATGTACTTGCCACCGATCCGATCGGTGAGCCGGCCGGCGATCGGGGCCACCAGCAACGAAACGAGTGACATCGGGAGGAAGGCCAGCCCGGCATGGAAGGCATCCATGCCGATGACACTCTGCAGGTAGATCGTCAGAGGCAGAAAGAGGCCGAGCATGGCGAAGGCCACGGCGGCCATCACGAAGTTCAGGATCGCGAAGTTTCGATTTCGAAAGAGGCTGAGCGGCACCAGCGGCTCCGCCACGCGACTCTCGTACCAGAGGAAGAGGGCGATCAGCACAAAACCGGTCACCAGGATCAGCGGGATCGAGATGAAGCCGGTGACGACTCCCCAGTCGTAGCGCTGTCCCTCGATCAGGCCGAAAACCAGGAGAAACAGGCCGGCGGTCGAGAGCAGGATGCCGGGCAGATCCCAGGAGTGGGCCCGGCCGGGCCGGAGGTCGGGGATGGCTACGAAGCTGAGCGCGATCGCCACAATGCCGACGGGCACGTTGACATAGAAGATCGAGCGCCAGCCGACGTTGGTGACCAGGAAACCACCCAGGGTGGGACCCGCGACAGCGGCCAGGCCGGCGACCGCGCCCCAGACGCCCATCGCTGCGCCGCGCCGCTCGGGCGGGAACATGACGCTGATCACCGCCAGCGTCTGCGGTGTCAGGAGAGCGCCGCCGATGCCCTGGATGACGCGGCCGAGGATCAGCTGGTTGCTGTCCTGCGCCAGCCCGCAGAGGGCCGAGGCGACGGTGAAGATCACCAGTCCCGCGACGAACATGTTGCGCTGGCCGAAGCGGTCACCGAGCCGGCTCGCCGTGATGAGCAGGATGGCGTAAACCAGGATGTAGGAGTTGAGGACCCAGAGGATGGAGTCGAGGCTCGCCCGGAGGCCGTCGATGATGCTGGGGATCGCGATATTCACGATCGTGGTGTCGAGCAGGATCATGAAGAAGCCGAGGCAGAGCACCACCAGTGCCAACCACGGGTTGCGGCCGACCATCATTGCCTGGTTGCTCCGGATCCGGTCCTCGCGCTCGCTCATCTGCTCATTTCCCCCTTGCAGGCCCAGCCTGTTCCCGAAAGCTAACCGAGATAGGAGGCGTTGCATTTCATGTGAACTGAAATGTCAATCGCGTCCGGGTTGCGCAGCCGGGTCACGGGCGAGGCATTCCCAGCTGGACGCCGATAATTCCGGGGGTGGACAGGATCCTGATGGAGGGCATGGCGTTCTTCGGGCGGCACGGCGTCTTTCCCGCTGAGCGCGAGCTGGGTGCTCGCTTCAGCGTCGATGTCGAGCTGGAGGGCGATCTGAGTCAGGCCGGCGGGACCGACCGGCTGGAGGACACCATCGACTATGCCGGCGCCTACGACCTCGTACGACAGGTGATCGAGGGCGAACCCTGCCACCTGTTGGAGGCCGTGGCAACCCGGATCGCGGACCGCCTGCTCGCCCTGCCGCGCGTCACGCGGGCCATCGTGCGGGTGCACAAACGGCCACCCCTGCCCGGTGAGTTCCGCTCTTTCGGTGTTGAGATCAGCCGGCCGTGATCGCCTACTTCGACTGTTTTTCCGGGATCTCCGGGGACATGGCGCTGGGGGCCCTGATCGATGCCGGCGCCGACCCTGAAATCCTGACTCGCCTTCTTCGCGTGCTGAGCCTCGAAGAGGAGGTCGCCATCACCATCGGACGTGAGGAAAGGGGCCACCTCGGCGGCCAGCGCGTCCTGGTGCGGGCGGGTGAGGGCTCGGTCCGAACCCTGCCGGAGCTGCTCCGCCTGGTCGGCCAGGCCCAGGGTCTGCCAGAGCGGGTGCGTTCGCGCTCGCTCGCCGCGCTCGACCTATTGGGTCGGGCCGAATCACGCGTTCACGGCGTCCCGGTGGTGGACATCCACCTCCACGAGCTGGGCGGCGCCGACACATTGGTTGATCTGGTGGGCGCCTTCTGGCTGCTCGAGCAGCTCGCGGTCGAGCAGGTTTACGCCTCACCTCTGCCGGCCGAGTTCGGGCTGGCCGGCGACCTGCCCCTGCCCGCCCCCGCCGCGCTGGAGGTGCTCACCCAGGCGGGAGCTGTCCTGACGCCCAGCCAGTCGAGGGTCGAGCTGGTGACGCCGACGGGGGCCGCGCTCCTGGCCACCTGCGCCAAGTTCGAAAGGCCCGCGATCATTCCCCGCCGCATCGGTTACGGCGTCGGCGGCCGCAACGTCCCCGGCAACCTGCTTCGGGTCTGGCTCGGTGAGCCTGCCAAAGGGGCGTCGGGCGGAATTCAGACCGACCCCAGGGACACAATCCACGTCCTGGAGACCAACCTCGACGACATCCCGGGGACCCTGCTGGCGGCGTTGGTCGAGGACCTGATGGCGGCCGGAGCGCTGGATGTGTCGGTGGCGCCCGCCCTGATGAAGAAGGGTCGACCGGGGCACCTGATCTCTGTGCTGGCGACCCCCGAACTGGCCCCGGCGCTGACTGACCGCCTTCTGAGGTCGAGTCCGACCCTTGGGGTCAGGATCAGCGAGCGGCAGCGAGTGCTCGCCGAGCGCGATGTGGTGGAGGTGCAAACGGAGCTGGGCATCGCCCGGGTCAAGGTGAAGTACCTCAATGGAGAGGCGGTTGACTGGGCGCCGGAATACGAGGACAGTCGGCGCCTGGCCCGCGAGAGCGGCCGGGAGCTGCGCGACGTGGTGCGGATCGTCACCGACGCGGCTCGGCGCCGATGACGGCCAGGGCGCTCGAGGGGAATTCCGTCGCTGAATCGATCTACGTGGAGATCTCCGCCAAGGTCCGGCAACGGCAGGAGCAGGGGCGCCCGGCGCCCCACCTCGCCGCCGTCCTGGTCGGTGCCGACCCGGCCTCGGAGACCTACATCCGGATGAAGCGCCGAAACTGCGAGAGGGTTGGCTTCACATCGTCGGATCACCGCCTCCCTGACACCGCATCGACCGCCGAGGTGGTGGAGCTGGTCCGCGGCCTCAACGCCGACGACGGGGTGAGCGGCATCCTGGTCCAGATGCCGCTGCCGCCCCAGGTCGATCCAACAGCGGTCGTCGAGGCGATCGATCCGATCAAGGACGTCGACGGCCTGCATCCCTACAACGCCGGCCGCCTGGCGCTGGGCGCGACGGTGGTGGCGCCCTGCACTCCCGCCGGGATCATGGAGCTGCTCAGCCGATATGAGGTCACCGTGAGCGGCAGGCGGGCTGTCGTTGTGGGTCGGAGCATCCTGGTCGGCCGGCCGGTGGCGTTGCTGCTCCTGGCCGCGAACGCGACGGTGACCATCTGTCACAGCCACACGGCGGACCTGCCGGCGATCTGCGCTGGGGCTGACATCCTGATTGCCGCAATCGGGAAGCCCCTTCATATTCAGCCGGCCTGGGTGAAGCCCGGGGCCGCCGTGATCGATGTGGGAGTGACCCGGCAGGACGGTCAGATCGTGGGCGATGTCGATCCGGGCGTCGCGGCTGTGGCCGGCTGGCTCACACCGAATCCCGGCGGCGTGGGCCCGATGACGCGGGCCTCGCTGGTCCGGAACACATATGAGGCCGAGGTGCGCAGGCGGCCCTGACCTACGGCGAGGCGATCGAGTACATCACCGGGCTGGGCCGTTTCGGTGTGAAGATGGGACTGGATCGCACGCGGGCCATCCTGGCGCTGGCCGGTGACCCCCAGGCTGGACTGCGAGGAGCGCTGGTGGCGGGCACCAACGGCAAGGGTTCCACGGCGGCGATGCTGGCGTCGATCCTGCAATCCGCCGGCCGGCGGGTGGGGACGATGCCCAGCCCTCATCTGAGCTCCTATACCGAGCGAATCCAGGTCGACGGACGACCAATCTCAGAGAGGGACTTCGCGGGGGCCGTCGCGTGGCTGCAGCCCCGCCTGGCCGAGCTGCCACCCGAACTCGGCCCGCCGACCGAATTCGAGATCCTCACCACCGTCGCCGTCACCTACCTGGCCCGGCACACCGATGTGCTGGTGATCGAGGTGGGGATGGGCGGCCGCCTCGACTCGACCAACGTGCTCGACCTCGGCATCGCCATCATCACCAACGTCGCTTTGGACCATATGCAGTACCTCGGTGACACGGTCGAGAAGATCGCCGCCGAGAAGGCGGGGATCATCAAACCAGGCAATCGGGTGCTGACGGCCGCCGGCGGCTCCGCCCTGGCCGTGGTCGAGGGGCAGGCGGCTCTCGTCGGGGCAACCATCTGGCGGCTCGGCCGCGAGCTGCGCCTTCGAACGCGCTGGCGCGGCTGGCAGGGTTCAGAGATCGACCTGAGCGGCCCCGGTTTTGCCTTCAGCGACGTCAGGGTGCCGCTGGTGGGAGAGCACCAATCGGCCAATGCCGCACTGGCGGTGGCCGCCGGCCAGCTGCTGGATGCGCCGCCCGACGGGCTGGCGGCGACCCGCTGGCCGGGCCGTCTCGAGTTGATTCGAGATTCGCCGATGGTGGTCATGGACGGCGCCCACAATCCGGCCGCGCTGGCCCAGCTTGGCCGCGAGCTTCGCCGCCTCGAACCCACCCGCCGGGTGATCGTGGTCTTCGGGATGATGGCCGACAAGGACATCAACGCAAGCCTTGCCGAACTGCGCCGGCTGGGGGCAGCCGAGGTCGTCTTCACGGCTGCCAGCGGTTCTCGACCGGCGAGCCCGGCGGCGCTGGCTCGGGAATGGGGGAGCGGGATCGTCGAGGGCGATCCCGAGGCAGCGGGGCGGCGCGCGCTGCAGCTGGCCGGGCCTGATGGACTGGTGCTGGTCTGCGGCAGCCTCTACCTGGTCGGCGAGCTCAGGGC
>CAXMLP010000245.1:0-3041 GCA_964194225.1 uncultured bacterium
TACATCCTCGACGAGCCCACCACCGGCCTTCACTACGCCGACGTGGAGCGACTGCTCCTGGTTCTTCACCGTCTGGTGGACCAGGGAAACACGGTGGTTGTCATCGAGCACAACCTCGATGTTCTGAAGACCGCCGACTGGATGATCGATTTGGGTCCAGAGGGCGGCGACCGAGGCGGCCATGTGGTTGCGGTGGGCACCCCGGAGGAACTCTCCCGCAACCCTGCCTCCTACACCGGGCAGTACCTGCGGCCGATCCTCATCAAGGCCGGCACAATCCGACCAGGCTCGCCAGTCAAAACGCGCGTCAAGAGCGGGAAGGACAAGCCCGGCCGCGCCAATCCGGCCAAGGCCAAGTCAAAGGCCAGCAAGGCCAAAACGGTGACGCCGGCGGCGCGGCCCGAGCAGCTTCGCGTGGCTGGCTGAGAGTCGCCTCCGCGCCAGCCGGGAGAGCCCTGGCCACCGACCTCACACAGGCGTGATACGAATACCTGCGTGAGCACCTACCTGGTCACCGGTGGCACCGGGTTCATCGGCCGGCAGCTGGTCGCCCAGCTCCTGCAGCGGCCAGGGGCGGAGGTCAACGTGCTGGTCCGGCCGCAGTCTCGCGAAAAGCTGGCCGGGATGGAGGGCTCCCTCATCGCGGTGGTGGGCGATATCAGGCGCCGGGGCCTGGGCCTGTCCGCCGCCGACCGTCGCCGGCTGCGTGGCTGCGAGATCTACCACCTGGCCGCGGTCTACGACCTCGAGGCGTCGGAGAAGGCCAACTCCGACACCAACCTGCAGGGCACCCGCAACGTGATCCTCGCCGGCCAGGCGCTGGGCGCCGCCCGGCTTCACCATGTCAGCTCGATCGCGGTGGCCGGCGGATCCCACCGCGGGGAATTCACAGAGGAGATGTTCGACGAGGGCCAGGTCCTCGAACAACCCTACTTCCGAACCAAGTTCGAGGCGGAGAAGCTGGTCCGGGAGCAGACCGGCATTCCCTGGCGAATCTACCGCCCCGGCATAGTGGTGGGATCCAGTGAGACCGGTGCGGCCGACCGGGCCGACGGCATCTACTACGCCTTCAAGCTGATCCAAAAGCTCCGCGACGCGCTGCCTTCCTGGCTTCCGCTGATCGGGATCGAGGGCGGCCGCCTGAACCTGGTCCCGGTGGATTTCGTGGCCCGCGCCCTCGACCACATCGGGCATCGTCCCGGCCTCGATGGCGGGTGCTTTCACCTGGTGGACCCGTCGCCGCCGCCTTTCGGGGACACCCTTAACGAATTCTGCCGCGCCGCCCACGCGCCGCAGTTCAGCCTGCGCATCGACTCCCGAGCCGGTGCCCTGCTGCCCGGCGACCTGGCGGGCATGCTGAGGGGGTGGCGCGTCTATCAGACGTTGCGCCGCCAGGTGCTCGAGGGGGTCCGGGTTCCCGAGGCCGCCCTTGCCTACATCTCCAATCGAGCGCGGTTCACCAGCCGGAATGCGGAATTGGCTCTGGCCGGCAGCGGCATCGAATGCCCGCGGCTTCACACCTACGCCTGGAAGATTTGGGATTACTGGGAGCGCAACCTCGACCCGCAGGCGCCCACCGCCCCCAACTTCACCGCCGCCCTCGAGGGCAAGATCGCCCTGGTCACGGGGGCATCGAGCGGAATCGGCAGGGCAACGGCCCTCGCCATGGCGCGGCACGGTGCGCATGTGCTCCTCGTCTCGCGCTCCACGGATAAGTTGACGGAGCTGGCCGCCGACATCCGGCGGTTGGGAGGAAAGGCGTCCGCCCATCCCTGCGACCTCTCGGATCTCGACGCAATCGACCGGATGGTTGCCGGCGCGGTCCGCGAACATGGCCGCGTGGACATCCTGGTCAACAATGCCGGGCGGTCGATTCGGCGCTCGGTGCACGATTCGCTGGACCGCTTTCACGACTTTCAGCGGACGATGCAGCTCAACTATTTCGGGGCGGTGAAGCTGATCCTCGCCCTGCTGCCGGGGATGAAAGAACGCCGCTGCGGACACATCATCAACATCTCGAGCATTGGAGTCCAGGCCTACCCACCCCGCTTTGCCGCCTATGTCGCCTCCAAGAGCGCGCTGGCGGCGCTTGGGAGATGCCTCGGTCCTGAGGTGGCGGATGACGGCATCGCTGTCACGAACATCCACATGCCGCTGGTGCGGACGCCGATGATCGAGCCCACCGGCATGTACGACAACTTCCCCACCATCTCGCCGGAGGAAGCCGCCGAGATGGTGCTCTCCGCGGTGCTCACGCGCCAGCCCGAAGTCTCCACCCGCCTGGGCAAGCTCGGTGAGACCGTCGACGTCATGGCGCCGGGGGCACTTCGACTGGTCATGACCGGCGCCTACCACGTGTTCCCGGACAATCAAAAGGGCAGTGGGAAAGCGAAGGGGCCCGCCGGGGGAAAGCGAAGCCGGCGGCGCAAGGAGCCCGCTGCCGCCCCGGGGGACATCTCTGCGGAGGCCGCAGCGATGGCATTTTTGATGAAGGGCATCCATTTCTAGCCGCCCCGGCGCTGGCGAGAACCGCGTCGCCGACCCGGTGACCCTGCGAAAGCGGCTCCGGGCGGTGCCCGAGACGCCGGGCTGCTACCTGCTCCGAGACGGTTTCGGAAAGGTCATCTACGTCGGCAAGGCGCTCCGGCTGCGGGATCGCCTGCGCTCCTACTTCGTCCAGCCGGCCGGTCAGAAGGCGGAGCTGATGAAGCGGATCTTCGACTTCGAGGTGATGCGGACAGCCAACGAGGTCGAGGCGCTGGTCCTTGAGAACGAGCTCATCAAGCACTACCGGCCGCGTTTCAACATCAGGCTCAAGGACGACAAGAACTTCCTTTACCTGAAGCTGCCGATGGCCGAGGAATATCCCCGCGTCCACTACACGCGGCGACTGAGCAACGATGGCTCAATCCACTTCGGCCCGTACACCAGTGCCATGAGCCTGCGCTCCACCGTGAAGTCCATCCGCCAGCTGCTGCCCTTCCGGACCTGCTCCGATGACGTCTTCCGCCAGGGCCGGGTGTGCCTCGACTACCACATCA
>CAXMLP010000246.1:0-2744 GCA_964194225.1 uncultured bacterium
CTCATTCAGCCGTTACAGTCCACTAGACACCCACGAAGAGCCGCTTGCGATAGGCCAGGTAGGCGACCACCGCGACATTGACAAGGAGACCACCAACCCGGAAAAGGGTCACCCGGTGGAGCACCTCCCAGATCTCATAGGGGATCAGTAGCCCGGTCGCGAAAACCGTCAGGTATTCAGCCCACCGGCGCCGCAGGTAAAGTCCGACGCCCTCGGTGCCCTCAAGAGCGGCATAAAGGATGACGACCAGCGCGAGGGTCGTCTGGTGGTGGAAAAAACCGATGTAGACAAGCGCCTGGTCAAGCAGGCGGGCGGCCACGGACGCGTCGGCCGCAAGCAGCAGCTCCTCGTGTGCCTGGACTGCCCACTGGTAGAGGACGCCGGTTCGCGAGAGCACCAGGATCCCGACCGCAAGGATCACGAGGATCACAGCCTTGATCACTCGCTCGAGGATGATCAGCTGGATGAAACGGTCGTGCGGCGGCGCGTCGCGGGCCAACTCCGCGCGTAGACGCGTCAGGTAGCTCGGCTTGGTACGGCCCGGGCCGGCTACTGGTCGAGGTGCTCGCGAAAGAGGATGACCTGGCAGGGCGCGTGCTTGAGGACGTAGGGCACTGTCTTACCCATGTGGAATTCGCCGAAACGCCGCTTGTAGGGAAGGCCCATCACGATCAGCTCAGCTTTCCATTCCTCGGCCTCGCCGACGATTGCCGGGCCCGTGTCCCTCGCCTGCACCAGCTCCGTCTCACAGGTGAGGGGATACTCCCCGATCAACTGCTCAGCCCGCGTCAGGACCTCCTCTCCGCGCTCCGCGTGGGACTCCACCACGGAGCCGAGGGGTAGAGAGCGGTTGACCTCGAGAATGTGGACCGCGTACATCTTGACCCCAGTGCGGTTGGCGGCGAGGCGGCATGCCATCCTGACCGTCTCCTCGTCCATCTCATGCCCGCTGAGCGCGATCAGGATCCGGGTCGCTTCGGCTCCGTGCGCCATCAGGCCGAACTTCCCGCGCGGAGGCGGCGGTAGAGGAGGGAGCCGCCGAACAGCAGCAACGCCCCGGCCGGCAGGATCTCGAGGGCGAGGACAATCGGATCGCGCGTGGGGTGAAGCAGCACGTAGGTGCCAATCCACACGCCGAGGGCGATCGAAAGGATGCCCATGAACGTGAAGGGAAACCTCATTGCCGGCACAAATCGTACCGGCTGCTTCATTCGGGCATAATCCATTCTTCGTGAAGGTGGTGATCCTCGGTTGTGGACGGGTGGGCGCGAGGCTTGCACTCAAGCTGGACGCCGAGGACAACGAGGTCACCGTGATCGATCAGGCAGCCGCCGCCTTCGCTCGCCTGGGCGAATCCTTCGGCGGCACAGCCCTGCTCGGCAATGGGATCGATGAGGACATGCTCAAGCGGGCGGGGATCGAGAGTGCCGACGCCTTTTGCGCCCTGACCAACGGCGACAACCGGAACATCATGGCCGCTCAGATGGCCCAGCACGTCTTCAACGTTCCCAAGGTGGTCTGCCGGATCTATGACCCCATCCGCTACGAGGTCTACAAGAGTCTTGGCCTCGGAGTCATCTGCCCCACCGTGAGCGCGACCGACACCGTGCACGAGATCCTGGCCAAGGACTGAATCGATGTACGCAATCGTGATCGGGGGCGGCAAGGTCGGTTACTACCTGGCGCGCGACCTTCTCGAGCGGGGCGACGAGGTGCTTCTGATCGAGAAGGATGCCGCTCGCGCCGAATGGCTGAGCAGCCAGCTGGGGAGTGTGGTGCTCAATGGCGATGGGGACGAGATGTCATTTCTGAGCACCACGGGCATGGAGAGGGCAGATGTCGTGATGGCTGTGACTGGAGACGATGAGGACAACCTGATCGCGCTCCAGCTCGCCAAGCAGCAGTTCAACGTCAAACGAACGATCGCCCGCGTCAACAACCCGGCGAATGTCCGGATCTTCAAGATCCTCGGAGTCGACCAGGCGATCTCGGCGACCGAGCTTCTGCTGAAAGCGATGGAAGAGGAGATCGGAACCCAGCCGGCCTCCTGAGCCCCCGATCGCCGGCCCTTTCGATCCCTCCCTGGCCCACCGGTCGAGCCCAAAAGGAAAAGGCCCGCCACCGGGACGGACCTTTTCGACCGGCTGAATCCTGTTCAGGAGCTCCCGCTTTCAGGAGCTCTGGCTAGCTGCTCTTGCCGATCTTGAAGATCTTGGTGCCACAGTTGGGGCACGTTCCGGTGATCGCTGGTTTACCGTTTTTCATGGTGATGTTCTGCGGATTCTTGATTTCGACGTTCTTCTTGTCTTTCAGGCAATAGCCAGTCACTGCTGCCATAAGCTGCACCTTCCTTGAATAACAAAATGGTCGGGTTTCGTCGCGGTCTCGGCCATTCTAGAGGCCACTACCTCTGAATTCAACCCTGGGGCTCCTCGAATTCAAATTGGCCCCGGGCCATGCTACCCGAAAACGCGACTCTGGCAAGCCCCCGACCCATGACCGGCGCCCACCATCCGCCCTCATCATCCTACAGTCTAAGCCGTGATATTCCTGAGCGAGTTTCTCGGGTCGGAGGTCATCGACCTGGGCCAGCGAACCATCGGTCACGTCGAGGACGTCACCGCAACGGTGGTTGAGCCCTACCCGATAGTGACCGGCCTGGTTCTGTCGCGCCGGCGTGAAGAGGTGATCCCCTGGTCCGCGGTCAGGACCTTCGCCCGCCGCGAGGTCGCGCTGCGCACGGC
>CAXMLP010000247.1:0-7798 GCA_964194225.1 uncultured bacterium
GGGCTGCACCGTCCATTTTTCCGAGGATGGCGGTGAAATCGAGACGTATCGAATCGTTGGGCCGACCGAGGCAGACCCTAAGCAGGGACGTGTCAGCAATGAATCAGCGGTGGGCAAGGCCATGCTCGGCAAGCGCGTCGGCGACGTGGCCGAGGTGAAGCTGGAATCCGGCGACTCCTACTCCATCAAGATCACCGGAATCGACTGAAAAGAACCCATCCACACTGGCTCGGCAAGCCGCTAAGTCAGTGGCTGTGGGAGCGCACCGGGGTGGAAGCGTCGTCCGAATGTGGGTGATTGTGGTCGCCAACCCCGTGTCCGAGGGCGTCGTCACAGGGATGGCAGGCCTCCACCTGGATCGTGGTGTGGCCAATTCCATAGCGACTGCAGATCGCCTCTTCCACTCGGCGAACGAGGTGTTCGGAATCCGCGGCCCCCATGTCATCGGCGACGACCAGATGACAGCTGAGAGCCACCTGCTCACCGGATAAACACCAGATGTGCAGGTCATGCACGGAACTGACGCCGGCGACGGCGCGAATGCTGCCGGCCACCTGCTCCACCTCCATGCCCCGCGGCACTCCTTCCAGCAGCACATTCATCGTGTCGATGAGGATCCGGTAGGCGCTCCAGGCAATCAGAGCTGCGATTGCCAACGATACGATCGGGTCGGCATAGAGCCAGCCCGTGAGCAGGATGACGGCGCCGGCCGCGACCACCCCGATCGATGCCGCGAGGTCACCGAGGACGTGAAGCCGCGCGGCGCGCAGGCTGAGATCAGCTGAACCGGCTCGAAGTCGAAGGGCGATGAAGGTGTTGACGCCGACCGCAACCAGCGCGGAAACGATCACCAGGCCGCCCTGGACTGGCTCGGGGTGGGCGAGGCGCCGGGCGGCCTCAAAGGCGACCGCGGCAACGATCAGGATCAGGGTGGCACCGTTCGCGAAAGCGGTCAGGATTCCAACGCGGTGGTACCCGTAGGTTCGTCGGGTGTCGGCCGGCCGCCGCGCCTGGATCACCGCAAACCAGGCGAGGCCGAGGGCCACGACGTCGACCAGGATGTGGCCGGCGTCCGCGAGGAGAGCGAGCGAATGGCTGAAATAACCGGCCACAGCTTCCAGCAGGAGAATGCCGGCGGTCAGGAGGAAGGCCTGTCGTAGGGCAGCGCCGGATAGATCCCTCTGGTGCTCGTGTGTCATGTGCCTGCGAATTGAACTGTACCCTCGAGTGCGTGACGGTCGAACGTCTTCGAGGGTGGATGAGGACGGCGGGGGTGGACGCCGCCTGCATCACCGACCCCGTCTCGATCGCCTACTTGACAGGCTTCCGCACCGACCCGCACGAAAGGCTGATGGCACTGGTCGTGGGGGCCGGCGAACCCACCCTCATCATCCCCGACATGGAGCGCGAGAGTGCCGAACGCAAGGCCAAGGGTGTGAAGCTGGTGGCCTGGCAGGATGGCGAGGACGCCCATCGCATTCTGCGCGAGGTGCTGGGTCAGCCCCAGCGCATCGGGGTTGAAAAGCGACATCTGACGCTGGCGCGCTGGGAAGCGCTCGATGCCCTGGCCGTCGAGGACTGCGGTGAGCCGCTTCGCGCCCTGCGCGCGGTCAAGCACGATGACGAGCTGGCCCAGATGCAGCGAGCGGCCGATCTCACGGACGAGGTGGCGCGCTCCATCCTGTCGGATTTGCGACCGGGCCTCACCGAGAAGGAGGTCGCCGGCCGGATCGACGCTCTTATCGCAGCCTCCGGCGCCGATCCATCGTTCTCCACAATCTGCCAGTCCGGACCGAACTCCGCCCTGCCCCACCTGCCGCCCAGCACGCGCCGGCTTTCCGCGGGGGATCTGGTCCTGATGGACTTCGGCGCTTGCCACCAGGGCTACCACGCGGACACGACGCGCACAGTCGTCATCGGCGAGCCGAATGCTCGCCAGCGTGAGGCTTACTCAGCAGTGCTCGAGGGCCACGACGCTGCGGTGGCCGCGATTCGAGAGGGCGCGACCTGCGGCGAGGTGGATGCCGCCGCCCGCGGCGTGATCGAACACGCCGGCTTTGGGCGGTACTTCATCCACCGCACCGGACACGGGCTGGGCCTGGAAATCCACGAGGAGCCCAATCTCACGCCCGGTTCCCAAGAGAGGCTGGCAGCCGGGAACGTGGTCACCGTCGAGCCTGGCATTTACATCCCCGGCTGGGGAGGCATCCGGATCGAGGATGACGTTGTCGTCGGCCGAGAGGGGGCGCGCCGGCTCACGCGCTCGGATCGGCAGCTGACAGTGATCAAGAGCGAATAGCCGGGGTCCTGCGCCCTCAACCGGGCTTCGTCATCGAGATGACTGCGCTATGACCCCGATCCGACGCACATTCCGGGAGACGCAATTCCGCCCCGCGTGGGGCACCAGGGGAACCAAGAGCAATGGAGAATCGGCTGTTCGTCGTGGGTGTTGACGGGCAGGTCCCCGAGGGACAGGCCACATCGGTCGACCTCACCCAGATTGAGCAGCAGCTCGCGTCCATCAATTCTGCCCTCTGGGCGCTGGTGGCAGTGATGGCTCCACAGGCACAGGCGAGGGAAGCCGCCTCCTATGCCACCCAGGCGAGCGCGCCGGTGGCTGGGGATTGGCGGTCGGCCGTGCCGCCGGAGCTGTACGAAAGGCTGCGCGCCCGGCGCGTCGAGCCGGCGCCTGCGAGCGCTCCAGCCGTGGCCGCCCCCATCTTCGGTGCGGCGGCCGAGCAGTCCGCGGCGGCTGCCCACTCGGCGGCGCTGCCGGCCGGTTACCGGGCGCCCTATCTGCCGGGGGAGGAGAGGACCTCGAGCGGCCAGGGCTCTCGGGCTGCCGAGCCGGCGCCACTCGCAATCGACCAGCCCCGCGCGGCAACACCGCCGCCGGCCTTCAAAGGCCTCGATTGGCGCAACAATGACCGGCCCGGCCGACTGTTGGTCAGCGTGAAGCCCGTGCCGGACGCGGCCCTGGCGGAACGGGTGGCGGGGCTGCTGGCCACCGCTCCGGGCTTCTCGGGTGTTCGACCCCTCGGCGCGACCGGAGACGTATCGGCTTACGAGGTCCAGTACGACGGCGATGTTCCGAGGGGAACGGCGGTGAGCCGGGCTCTGAAGGACCTGGGCGCCTCGCTGGTCGCCGGTGGCGACCGCGAGTTCTATCTTGCGATCGAAGGGCAGCTCGTCCGCTAGGAGGGAGGGGATTGCCCGGAGATGGGGGGAACGCGCGGTCGGGTCAACTGACCCGGCCGCCTTTCCCTTCGGCGCTGGAGCGGTCGGTCAGTGCCGCTGGGGTTCAGCGGAGAAATCGCTCAGCTCGACCGCGGCCCGATAGACGCGTTGGGCGGGGCCCTTTTGGATCAGGTCTCCCTCAGGCTGGCGCCGGATACTGAGCTCGCCTCCGGGCATGGCGATGGTGACCTCGTCGTCCACAAGCCCCTCCCTCATGAGTGCCGCTGCGACGGCGCTGGCGCTCGTCCCCGAGGCGAGGGTGTAGCCGGCGCCGCGTTCCCAGATCTCGATCCGGGCCCGGCCGCGATCGATCACCTCGACAAGTTGGACGTTGGTCCGCTCAGGGAAGAGAGGGTGGTTTTCCACGTGCGGTCCCAGCTCCCGCGCCCGGTCTGCGGTCACCGGCTGTCCGAAGATGACCGCGTGCGGGTTGCCAACCGAGACCAGCACCGCCTCGGCGACGCCGGCTGGAGTTTCGATTCTCACCCGTGCGGGTTCGCCCTCGACGAGCGCGGGCAGGTCGGCAGCCCGAAACGATGCCTGCCCGATGTCCAGTTCGGTGATGACCTGGGCGCCGCGCTCGGCGAGGACCCGCACCGGGTTGGCTCGGCCGACGGTCCGAAGGCTGAATTCCCTCGGCGCGCCATGCTCGAGGACGGCATGGGCGGCTGCAATCCGAAGGCCGTTGCCGCTCTTCTGCGCCTCACTCGAATCCGGGTTGAAGATCCGAACCGACATCTCGCTGGGATCGAAGGCGAGCAGCCCGTCACTGCCCAAACCAAAATGGGGATGGCAGAGAAGGGGCAGCAGGCGGACCAGCTCGTCGAGAGGCGCGGGCAGGTCCACGACCAGGTAATCGTTGCCCAGGGCCTGGTACTTGATGAGGTTCACCACGGGTTCAGGCTAGAGCAACCCCGTTCGGTCGCGGCGTGGCCGTGAAATATGAAAGACGATCTTCTGGTTAAATGAGCCGATGCGGCTGGAGAGCTACGAATATCCCGCGATGCGGTTGATCTACACTCCCGCCTGCTTCTGTACGCGCTGAAGACCGGCTGACCTCCGAGCAGTCTCCTTTCGTCGAGACCAGCCCGAAGGCCTCGGTCTTTTTTTATTTCGAATCTGAAATCCACTTATTTGGAGGCAATCACCACCCATGGGAATCAACGGACACATAGCCAACCCGGACGCGTTGGTCACGACCGACTGGGCCATCGAGCACCTCAGTGACCGTGGGCTTCGTTTTGTCGAGGTCGACGTCGACACAACGGCCTACGACAAGGGCCATCTTCCCGGCGCCGTCGGCTGGAACTGGCGGAACGATCTCCAGGCGAAGCCGGTCCGCGATGTCGCCGCGAAGGAGCAGCTCGAGCAGCTCCTCAGCCGGAGTGGAATCGAACCCGGATCGACCATCGTGCTCTATGGCGACAACAACAACTGGTTCGCCGCCTATGCCTACTGGACGCTCAAGTACTACCGCCACGAGAACGTCAAGTTGATCAACGGCGGCCGCGTCAAGCTGGAGGCGGAGGGCCGGCAGTTCACAACCGAGGCACCCTCCCTAACACCGACGCAGTACCGCTTCTCGGCTTCGACCAACGAGGCCATCCGGGCCTATCGCGATGATGTCGCATCACGGATCGGCCAGGCCGGACTTGTCGACGTGCGGTCCCCTGGCGAATTCTCCGGTGAGCTGCTGGCGCCCGAGAACCTCCCTCAGGAGGGAGCTCAGCGCGGCGGTCACATTCCGACCGCGAAGAACATCCCCTGGGCCAAGGCGGTCAAGGAGGACGGCACCTTCAAGGACGTCGCCGAGCTGAAGGAGCTGTACGGGGCAGCCGGCATCTCGGCAGAGCGCGAGACGATCGCTTATTGCCGGATCGGCGAGCGCTCGGCCCATACCTGGTTCGTGCTCACCGAGCTGCTCGGCCACCCGAACGTGCGTAACTACGACGGCTCGTGGACCGAGTGGGGCTCTCTCATCAAGGCCCCGATCGAGAAGTAACGATGGTCGATCACAGTGCCCTCAAGGTGAACCAGGCCGGGATCATCGCGACGATCCTGCTGGCCTTTGTAGCCAGCTCATTCTTCTGGCCGTCAGTGATCCTCATTCCGGCTCTCGCCGCCGTCATGCTGCTGGGCACGTGGAACCCGTCGCTAGCGCTCTTTAAGCAGCTCTACCTGCGCCTGCTCCAGCCACGGGGCCTGGTGGCGCCGCGGCTCGTCGCTGACAATCCCACTCCTCATAACTTCGCCCAGGGCCTCGGCGGCATCTTCCTGGTCGTCGCCTCATTGCTGCTCCTGGTCAATGCCACCATCGGTCTGGCGGTGGCCCTCCTGGTGGCCGTCCTGGCCTTCGTCAACCTGGCCTTCGGGTACTGCGTTGGCTGCCAGATCTACTACCTGCTCGGGCGCACGGGGGTGCTCCGGCAGGCATGAACATCGAGGTACAAGCCGCCGCTCTCGGCGTTGCCGGGGCGGCGGTCGGCCTGACCGCAGTGGCCGCCAGGATGACCGCCTGGCACGCTCGCCGGAGCGCGGTGAAGTACGTGGGCACTTCAACCGGCGAGCCCCACATCATCTATTTCACGACCGAGGCATGCTCAACCTGCAAGCTGCTGCAGGAGCCAGCCCTGCTCGAGGTGGCAGCCAAAGTGCTTCGGGTTGACGCGATCGCGGAGACGGAGTTGGCTCGGCGCTACTCGATTTTCACGGTCCCATCGACTGTCGTCATCGGGGCGGACGGATCAGTCCGGTCAGTGAACTACGGTTTCGCGCCAGCGGCCAAGCTTCGCCGGCAGCTGGGTCTCGCCGCCGCTTAACCGCCCTCTCGCAGCACCTGGTTAGTATCTGAGACGCCGATGCTCAGACTCTCAGCGGCGGTTCTGGCCGGCCTGGTCCTTTCGGCCTGCTCGATGGCCACGCCGGCTGCAACCAGGCCGACGATCACAATCGGCGCCATCTACCCGCTGACCGGTCCTCAGGCCCAGGGAGGCCGTGAGGAACTGGCCGGTGTGCGGGCTGCCCTTGACCTTGCCGTGAGAAAGGGGGTACCCGGCGCCGACCGGATCTCCCTTCGCGTGATCGACGTCCAGACCCCTGATCAGGCCACGGCTGCTGTCGACAGGCTCGCTCTCGCCGGGGCCTCCGCGATTATCGGAAGCTACGGAAGCTCACTTTCAGTGGCGGCGGCGATCAGGGCCGACGCCCGTGAGGTGGTTTTTTGGGAGACGGGCGCGGTGGCTGACGATGTGACCGACCATCGGACGTGGGTCTTTCGCACGGTGGCCACGGGCAGCACGCTGGGCCGGATGGCGGCTCGCTTCACCGCCCAGGTCCTGATGCCGGCTAACAAGCTCGACCCCCGGGACGCCCGGGTGGTGATCCTGCACACGAACGACTTCTATGGCCGGTCGGTCGCCGCGGGTGAGCAGGCCGAGGCGGCGGCCGCCGGCATCGGTTCGGTCGACACCATTCCGTACGATCCGCGCCGGCTCGAACCCGAACGGCTGGCCCAGCAGGTGGCGCTGGCGCGGCCCGACTTCCTGTGGGACGTCAGCTACCTGGACGACGGGATTGCGGTCTGGCGGGCGGTGCTGGCCCAAGGCCTTCGGCTCCGGGGTGCCATTGGCACCAGCTCTGCCTTCTGCATGCCCGACTTCCAAAAGCGGCTGGGCGACCAGGCGACCGGCGTCTTCGCCGCCGACAAGCCTGACGAGGTGGTCGGTCCGCAGGCACTGACCACCAATGGGAGGGCACTCCTGAAGGAGGCCGTCGACCGCTACTCAGCGCAGACGGGTAGCTCGCGCCTGGGGATCCCCGGAGTGGCCGGCTTCGTGGGCGGTTGGGCGCTATTCCATGACGTCCTCGGCCGTGTGCGCGGTGCCGTCAACCCAGGTTCGATCCGCCTTGCCGCCATCGCCGTGGACGTTCCGGTGGGTGACGCGATCAACGGCGGCGGGGTGCGCTTCAGCCCGCCCGGCAGTCCGGACGCGGGCCAGAATTTGCGGGCGGCGGCGGTCGTCGGCCAGTGGCAGCCAGGGGCCCGGATGCCAGTCGTCTATCCCAAGGCCTACGCAACGGGGGCCGTGCTGCCGGCGCCCTTCAGTGCTTCAGCTGCAGCTCCATGAGCGTGACATCGATGGTGACGTTGAACTTGTGCGCGGCCCCATGGAGGACGCCCACCTCTCTGAAACCGACGGCCTCGTGGAGGCGCTTGCCAGCCCGGTTGTCGGCCGCCACCTGCGCGACCATCAGGCCATAGCCGAGCTTGGTCGCCTCCGCGACGAGGCGCTTCAGGAGAGCTGCCCCAGCGCCGCCACCGTGGTGGAGCGGATCGACGTAGACGAGATCCTCGACCGTGCTGCTGAGGCCGCGGCGCAACCAGGGCAGAAGCCTGCCCCAGCCGATCACGCCATCCTCGCCATCGGCGACGATGAGCAGCGACTTGCTGCCGTGGGCCGACCACCACTCCTTGGCCTCCTCCTTGTCCAGCGGCTCCGCATCAAGGGTGGCGAAGGTCTGGTTGACCGCCCAGTTATAGATGCCCATGATCGCGGCGAGA
>CAXMLP010000248.1:0-2634 GCA_964194225.1 uncultured bacterium
CCCGCCATCATTCCGCCACCCACCTGCTGCACAAGGCGCTGCGCACGGTGCTCGGCGAGACGGCGGTCCAGCGTGGTTCCTATGTGGGACCAGAGCACACGACCTTTGACTTCACCTTCAATCGCGCCCTGACCGGGGAGGAGCTGCGCAGTGTCGTCCGGCTGGTCAACCAGCAGGTCCGAGCCGCCCTCCCCTGCGAGGAGAGCCTCAAGCCGATTGCGCAGGCAAGGGCCTCGGGGGCGATGGCTCTCTTTGGTGAGAAGTACGGCGATGTGGTGCGTGTCGTCTGCTTCGGAGACTGGACCTGTGAACTCTGCGGAGGCACCCACGTCGAGAGCTCAGCCGAGATCGGCATGGTGATCGTGCGCTCGGAGAAGAGCGTCAGCTCCGGTGTCCGCCGGATCGACCTCGTCGCCGGCGAGGCGGCCGAGGAGGAGGTCCTGCGACTTGGAGCCCAGGCTCAGACCGCCCACGCGGCGGCGGAGCGGCAGCTGCGCGAGGCGCGCAAGCGAATCGAGAAGTTGGAGGAGGAGGTCCGCAATGCCCAGCTCAAGGGCGGCTCGGTCCAGGCCACCCTGCGGCCGGCCCGAATTCCCCTCAGCACGGCCAGCGTGGCCGCCGAGAGCATGGACGACCTCCGCGCGTTTGCCGACCGGTTGCTGGAGCGGCAGGCCGGCCGAGGCATGGTGGCGGTCGCGAATACGACGAGCTATGTGGCCAAGTCCGGCGACGCCCCGCTCGATGCCGGGCTGATCCGAGAGACCCTCGGCCCCGGCGGCGGGCCGCCGCACCTCATCCAGGGCAAGCTGGCCCGCGACGCCGAGGCCGCCTTCGTGGCCCTCGAGAAGGCTCTCCAATAGATGGGCAGATTCAAACTGGTCAAGCGGCGCGACGATTATTACCGTCACTTCACCGCGCTTGACATTGGGACGGAAATGGTGAAGGCGCTCGTGGTCCGACGCGACCGGCGCGAGGGGCAGGTGCTCGGCGTCGGCCGGGAGCCCCAGGATCCGGCGGCGATGAGCGGCGGGGCGATCGCGGACATCGAGTCGGTGATCAACGCCGTCAACCGGGCCCTGGAGGCCGCCGAGGACATGGCCGGGATCAACCCGCCGCCCGGCCAGGCCGTGGTCGGCGTTGCCGGCGAGCTGGTCAAGGGGTTCTGCTCCACCGCCGGCACTCCGCGAAGCCGGCCCGAGGCGAAGATCCGGGAGGGCGAGATCCGAAATCTCCTCACCCTCCTCCAGAAGAAGGCGTTGAAGGAGGCCCAGCACCTGCTCGAGCTGGAGCGCTCCTACGGTGCGCTCGATGCTCGCCTGGTTCACTCAGCGGTCACCGGTGTCAGGATCGACGGGTACCCGGTCGCCAACCCGGTCGGCTTCCAGGGCCACAACCTGGAAGTGACCGTCTTCAACACCTTCGCGCCACTCACTCACGTGAGCGCCATCGAGACGGTGGTGGTCGAGCTCGACCTGGAGCTGGTGGCTGCGGTGGCGCAGCCGTACGCGATCGCCCGTGCCTGCGCCGTTGAGGATGTCTACGAGCAGGGGGGCATCTTCATCGATGTCGGCGGCGGAACCACCGACGTCGCTCTGTTGCGTGATGGCGGCATCGAGGGAACTCGAATGTTCAACCTCGGCGGCCGCTCTTTCACCCGCCGCCTCTCCGCCACGCTGGGCATCTCGCTGGAGCAGGCTGAGGCCAAGAAGCTGAGGCATTCCGAGGGATTGCTCGGCGCCGAGGAGGAGCGCCACCTCGCCGCCCTGCTGGCAGCGGACGCGGAGGTGCTGATCCGCGGCCTCGTGCTGTGCCTCGACGAGCTCTCCCGCGGAGAGAGGCTGCCCTCCAACATCTACCTGTGTGGGGGAGGAAGCCTGCTGCCCGAGGTCTCCGCCGAGCTGCAGCGGGCAGGCTGGGCAAAGGGACTACCGTTCCCGCGCCCACCCCAGACGAGGCTGCTGGTACCGGCTGACGTAAGTGACCTGCATGACACAACCGGGCTCCTCAACAGCCCCCGCGACATTGGCCCGATGGCACTCGCCAACCACGCGCTCAGGCTGGAGGCGGACGAGAAGGATGTGGTCAACGCAATCATGAGGCGCGTTTTGAAATCGATGAAGGTGTAACCTACCGGCCCGTTAGAGGTTCAATCAACTCCACATGTCATCCCACCCCATCTATCTAGACGTCGAAGAAGAGATCTCGGAGCTGATCGAAAGACTTCGCGACACGCCTGTCGCCGAAGTCCCGGTCGTGGTTCCGGCTCATAGCCGCATCGGCCAGAGCCGGTTCAATTTCCGCCTGTTGCGCGATTACGCTCGTGAATTCGGCAAGCGGATCGCGATCATCTCAGTGGAGCCGGAGGTGCAGCGCCTGGCCACTGAGAACGGCTTCAACGTTTTCGCCCACCTCGACGAGTACGAGACGCCCGGCGTCGAGCGGACCCTGGTCGCGGCCAACGTCGCGGAATACCGAGATCGCGGACTGGGAGGCCCGCGGAGCGCCTTCGCGGCCGCCTCGGCGACCGCCGCCCGGGTCCCCCGGCTGGTGGTCAAGCCACAGCCCCGCTCCCGGTCGGCGGGCATGCCTGGAAGCCGGTTCGCCCTCTATCTGGGCGTCGGCCTGCTCGCGATC
>CAXMLP010000249.1:0-2028 GCA_964194225.1 uncultured bacterium
GGCCCAGACCATGTCCCAGAGGGCGTCGAGCACCTTTTCCTCGTCGCCACCGTCAGCCACCCGGTAGAGGTCGGGGAAGAAAGCGGCGCCTCGGCCTTCGAGATGTTCGCGGAGCAGGCTGTGCAGCTCGCCATCCGGCCGGTCGGTGGGCTCGGGTACCAGGAGCCCGCTCTCACTCCTGAGGTAGAGGGCGACCCGGCCATCCTGGCTGCCCAGCGAGCCGCGGCCCACCCAGACGACCTCACCCATCGACACAAGCTCATCAAGCAGGCGGGGACGGTAGTCCCGAACTCGAGCGGCCAGAATGTCGCGCTCGATGACGCTCGCCGGCAGCGGGACGCCCTGCAGCTGGAAGATCGCCTCAGCCAGCCGTTCCGGTCCTCTGGCCTCGACCCCGATGCCGTGCCAGGCCGGCAGGAAGCGGGCCAGGACCTCGGTGGGAACCGGTTCGACCTCCCGCCGCAGCGCCGCGATCGAGCGCCGGCGAAGCGTGCGGAGCACCTCCGGATGGCAGAACTCCCGCCCCGCCTGGCCAGGGCGAAACTCCCCGGCCAGCACGTCGCCCCGGAGTACCAGGGCTTTGAGCCCGGCATCGACCAGGCGGATCGGAAGTCCCCAGCGTGAGGCGGGATCGGCTGCCAGGAAGGGCACATGGGTACGCGCCCAACGCACCAGAAGGCTGTTCAACGGCTCCGCCGGCGACGCCAGGAGCGCCTCCGGCAGCCCCGCCGGCAGCACCGACCCGATACCGTCGCGGTAGCGGGCGGCATCCTCGGCGGCGATCCAGCGCTGCTCGCCGGCGATCCGGATCCTCACGACCCGTCGCTCCTTCTCGAGTTGATCGAGCCAGGCCGGTTTGACTCCGCGGGCCTCGCCCTCGTCGGTGCTCAGGTCACCGAGGCGACGGCAGAGATCAGCCGCCTCGTCCGCGTCGCGGGGGCGGCGCGTCTCACCGAGGCCCTGCAGCTCGAGTTCCAGCGCCGCGATGGCGGCGGGGTCCAGCAATTCGCGGAGCTCTTCGGTGCCGAGCAGCTCGGCGAGCAGCTCGCGGTCGAGGGTCAGCGCCTGGGCCCGACGCTCGGCCAGGGGCGCGTCCCCTTCGTAGAGGTACTGCCCGATGTAGTCGAAGAGCAGGCTGGCGGCGAAGGGCGAGGCGCGGTCGGAATCCACGACCGCCGCCCGGACCTCCCGCGCCCGCACCGCCCGCATCAGCCCGGCCAGGGCGGCGAGGTCGAAGACGTCGCGCAGGCACTCACGGTAGGTCTCGATCAGGATCGGGAAATCCGGGTGAGCGCCGGCCACCTGGAGGAGGTCAGCGCTCTTCTGCCTCTGCATCCAGAGCGGGGTCCGCCGGCCCGGCCGCCGGCGCGGCAGGAGCAGCGCGCGGGCGGCGTTCTCCCGGAAGCGCGAGGCGAACAGGGCCGAACCGTGCAGCTGCGCTGTGACCAGCTCGGTGACCTCATCGGGATCGAGCAGCAGTTCATCAAGCCCGGGCGGCGTCTCGGCATCGGGGAGGCGCAGGGCGAACCCGTCGTCGGTGTGGATGGATTGCACCTCGAGCCCGGTCCGCTCCCGGAGCCGGGCCGCGACGGCCAGGGCCCAGGGCGCGTGAACCCTGCCGCCGAGAGTTGTCAGAACGCAGACGCGCCAGTCCCCGAGCTCATCGCGAAAGCGTTCGATCACGATCGTCCGGTCATCGGGCAGGGCCGAGGCCTGGGCCTGGTCCTCGAGGTACTGCAGGAGGTTGCGAGCAGCCCTCTCATCAAAGCCGCAGCCCTCCCTCAGCCGAGCCGAAGCCGCCTCGGGAATGGCGGCTCGCAGCTCACGGATGAGCGTTCCGAGGGAATGACCAAGCTCCACCGAGCGGCTCTGGGAATCGCCATGCCAGAAGGCAAGCTTGCCCGGCTCCCCGGGCGCCGGCGCGACCAGGACCTGGGAGGCCGAGATCTCCATAACGCGCCAGGTGCTCGCACCGAGCACGAAGTTCTCACCAGGTCGGGTCTCGTAGACCATCTCCTCGTCGAGCTC
>CAXMLP010000250.1:0-2006 GCA_964194225.1 uncultured bacterium
GCGCATCCGGCGTCTTCCAGTTCATGCCGGGGACCTTCCGCGGCACCCCCTTCGGCGGCGGGAACATCTTCGACGCTTGGACCAACGTCCAGGCCGCGGCCTGGTACTACCAGCGCTACGGCGGCGGCGCCTGGGTTTGTAGCTAACCCGACCCCTCGTCCCGGCGGCGTTCGCCGACGCGCGGCCGCCGCCGGGACCCCTCTCCCGGCGGAGTAACCTTCGCGGGAAGCATGGACGCCATCCGTTCTGATCTCGAAACCCACCTCCGCCAGGCCTGGTCCGAACCCGGACTTCGGGTTGGCGCGATGACCCCCATCGAAGAGGGTCATTCCGGGTTCACCTACTGGGTGGACATCGACCGGCCGGCCGGCGATCGCCGCTACGTGCTGCGCCTCTCGCCGCCCGGCGCCCGGCCCGCCGGCGCGTCCGACGTTGCCCGCCAGGGCCGGATCATGGCCGCGCTCAACAGCGCCGGGCTCCCGGTTCCGGCCATCCCGGCGGTTTCAGCCGAGTTCGTGATCGATGGCCGGCCCTTCGTCCTCATGGAAGCGGTGAGCGGGGATCGGATCGAGATTGTCGCCGGGCGCGAACCCGCTCGGGCGATCGGTGAGTCGGCGGTCAGGGTTCTGAAGCGCCTGCATGAGCTGCCGGTGGAAAAGACCGGCCTCGGCGACGAGCCGGCCATGACCCTGGCAGGCGAGCTGGCCCGCTGGGAGTGGCTCATGGCCAGGGCGGCCCCCGACCTGACCGGCAGGGCGCCCGAACTCGCGGCGCTGCTCCGGGAGAGCTTCCCAGCCGAACGGCAGCCTACCCTCGTCCACGGCGACTACCACATGGGCAACATGCTGTTCACGGGCGCCGAGGTGACCGCGGTGCTCGATTGGGAGATCGCCCAGGTGGGGCAGCCGCTGATCGACGTCGGCTGCCTCTGCGTGATGGTCGCCCGCAAGCGGTTCGCAGGCGGCACCGCCCCCGGTGGCACCGTCGACCTCGACATCAAGGACTTCATCGAGCTCTACCAGGCCGATCCAATCGAGATGCGCTGGTACCTGGGGCTCAGCCTCTACAAGTACGGAGCCATCCTCGGCTACAACCTCATGCTCCACCGCAAGGGCCGCCGGCCGGACCCGATGTACGCGTCGGCCGCCATGGCGTTGACGATCGGGGGCATGATTGACGACGGAATCGCACTGTTGAAAGAACCGGGGGGCAACTAGATGAGTTGGGACTTTGAGACCGAGCCGGAATTCGAGAAGAAGCTCGAGTGGATGCGGGAATTCGTTCGCGACGAGATCTATCCCCTGGAGGTCGTCGCCGCCGATGTCAGCGATGAGCAGTTCATGCGCCTGGTGCGGCCACTCCAGCAGGAGGTCAAGGCCCAGCGCCTCTGGGCGACCCACCTGCCGCCCGAGCTGGGTGGCCAGGGCTACGGGCAGGTCAAGCTCGGACTGATGCACGAGATCGAGGGAGCCTCCCCGTGGGCGCCGATCGTATTCGGCAACCAGGCCCCGGACTCCGGCAACTCGGAGGTGCTGGCCCACTTCGGCAGCCCCGAACAGAAGGAGCGCTGGCTGACGCCCCTCCTCGACGGCAAGATTCGCTCGGCCTTCTCCATGACCGAGCCCAACCACGCCGGCTCAGATCCCACCTCGATGTCGACGACCGCCGTCCTTGACGGCGACGAGTGGGTGATCAACGGGCACAAGTGGTTCACGAGCAACGGGATGATCGCCAACTTCCTGCTGGTGATGCTCGTCACCGACCCCGACAACGGCCCCTATCAGCGCGCCTCGATGATCAT
This sequence comes from uncultured bacterium, assembly GCA_964194225.1. Classification (GTDB taxonomy): domain Bacteria; phylum Chloroflexota; class Dormibacteria; order Dormibacterales; family Dormibacteraceae; genus CAXMLP01. Next base: position 1,802 of record CAXMLP010000250.1, read on the forward strand.
CGTTCCGGCGGACACCCCCGGCGTCAGGTTGATCCGCAACATCCCGACCATGGCCGGCGAGCATGAGCGGTTCGGTTACGGGCATGCCGAGATCCGCTACGAGGATGTCCGGGTGCCCAAGGAAAACCTCGTCGGGCGCCGCGGCCAGGGCTTCGAGATCGCCCAGATCCGCCTCGGCCCGGGCCGCATCCATCACTGCATGCGC